>JAGLSB010000208.1 GCA_023135955.1 Bacteroidales bacterium
ATAAGAAAAAAGATTTCCTCTGTCTCTCCAATCAGAAATATTGGAGCAAATTTAGAAAATTCAGGTGTATTATCAATTGCATTCTTACTGATATTCTGAAGCATCTCAACCATTATATTAAATATCTTTCTGCGTACAATATCCTCCATATTAACCATACTGAATTTTCGTTCAGTAAAGGCCAAAAGCGTCTTTATTTGTGATTGTGTTATCTCACCACTATAGACTAAGATAATTTCATTCTGCCCCATTAAATGATGCAAACCGAAAAAATGAGCCAGAGATTTTTTATTTGGATTTAAAGATTCCTTTTGCTGTGTCATTTGGCTTTGTTTTTTAATTACTAATGGTTGTTCTCAAAGAAAAATAGCTATAGTCATTATCGATATCTTCAAAATCATAGTCGAGTGGATTACCTGTCTTTCTGGCTATATCTATCAAACCCATCCCGAAAGTATCACTATCTGATAGATTCCTGCTCTGAAGCCAAAATTTATAGAATCCTTTTAATTCATCCTTCGACATTTCATTTATCTTATGTAAGCGGGTTTCCAGCTCCGGTATATTACTCTTCAGAATAGCATTTCCACTGAAAACCTGATAGGAACTATCCCTGAGACCGATCGTGAACATACTCAGTTCTGCATATTTATTCTTTACTACCTGGTTAGAAATATTCTGAAGACATCCTACCATAACATTAAATATCTTTGATTTAATGTTTATACTGATCTCTGATATACTTAATTTCTTTTCAGTCATATCAAGTAACGCAAGCATTATTTCCTGAGATATCTCACCCCTGTAGGAAAGGACAAAATTATCTTCATAAGTCCGTTTTCTGAGCTCATTTACAAATTGTAAATCGTGTTCTTTATTGCTAACCATATTTTCAAAATTAAAATTTAATTCCTATAATTAAAACATCATCAACTTGTTCTGCTTCTCCTTTCCATTCGTCAAAGGTTCTTCTAAAAAGGTTCCCCATCTGAAAGATACTTAGGTGAGCGTTATCCTGAATAAGCATATTTACTCTTCCGCTCATATATTTTTTTCTTAATGAGCCACCAACCTGATCCGGAAAACCATCGGTCATAAAATAAAAACCATCACCGGGCTTAATCTTTATAGTGTGGTTTGTAAAGTTTTTCCGATTACGATACTGAGTACTTCCTACCGGGAATCGGTCTCCTTTTATTTCATTTAATATTCCATCCCGCACATGATAGAGAGGTCTGTGTGCTCCAGCATAATCAAGTTTCATTTTTTTAAGATCCAGCTTACAGAAAGCTGCGTCCATACCATCATTCAGGTTACTATCTTCATCGCCCTGCTTAAGAGTAGTTACGATACCAGAATGCAGATTATCGAGCAATTCACCGGAATTATGGCTTAGATTGTTCTCTATAATCTGATTTTGCAGGAAAAAACCAATAATAGACATTAGGGCACCCGGTACTCCATGTCCCGTACAATCCATTGCTGCAATGCAGACATTATCACCATCTCTGTACATCCAGGGATAATCACCACTAACAACGTCTTTTGGTTTGTAAAACAGAAAAGAATTAGGAATAATTGACTGTAGCATTTTTTCTGTTGGCATCAATGAGCTTTGTATGTTAAGAGCATAATTGATACTGTCTTTAATACTTTTATTATTCTTTCCAATAATCTCTTCCCGACTTTTTGCCTCGGTTATATCATGACAAATAATAAGTACGGATTCAATATCTCCATTTTCATAGAATTCAGGTATAGCATTCACTTGCATTATCCTGTCTCCGTTCTTGGTTGGGAAAACCATTTCACTAGTTTTTTTCTCATTGAAAGTAGTAACATCATCGAGCATTTTTTTCCAAAATGTTAGTACTGATTCTTCAATTTCGACACTCATTAAAGCTTTGTCTATAAAACTGGAAATGTCGAGTCCTGTAAACTCTTTTATAATTGGATTTATATATGTACATCTGCTGAAGATATCAATTCGAATAATAAGATCGAGAGAATTTTCAGAGAGAGCTTGCATTTTCGCTCTAATTCTTTGCTCTTTTTCAGCAAGCCGTTGTTCAGAAATATCACGGGCATTTAATACAATTCCTTTTATTATTTCATCAGCAAGAGAATTTTTTCCTTTTGCTTCCAGCCAAATAATTTCTCCACTTTTAGTAAAATATCTGTATTGAAGAGAATGGTCTTTTTCTGGAAATGATTTTATATTATCCAG
>JAGLSB010000209.1 GCA_023135955.1 Bacteroidales bacterium
GAAACAAGGAAACTTAAGTTATTAACTGTTGTGCCGGGAAGCGATTTCTCGATTCGTTTCTTTATCATTCCAAGTGCAATAGAAATATTGGTAAGTGCAGTCAGTGGCACCGTTTTCTCCAACCAGGTGAGTCAGGATTGTTTTCTCGTAGTCTAAAGAATAAAAAGGGGGGATAGGAAAAATTTAATCTCTCGATTAACATTTCTATATTTTTGGTGTTAAAGCCATTTTCTCATAACAATTGTCATCTTGGTAAGTAATTTCCTGTTTTCCGAACTAATTTCAATGCAAGAATCTAAACCGGCTTATAATCAGTATAATAAGGTCTTATTATGCTGCATTTCGGGTGTCTCGTTAAATAGATTTAGGGGAAGTCAGAAATCACAACAAATAGGTCAGTATTTGCCACATTGTATTACATTTACTTTGAATCTAGTAAAAACAAAGAAAAAGAGATTGCTTCGCCTCCTTCGTCGTCTCGCAAGGACGACACGCACTTGGGAGCAGGGATAAATAAGTTGGCGGCTTTGCCGCCAACTTATTTATCCCCCCTGCTAACAAAGTGACGTCCTTGCGAAGGAGCCCGAGGTACGAGGGTGACTGAAGCAATCTCGTCCTCACCCTCAGCATGGCGTTATCATTTTGATATTCGGGTGTCTTTTTCGGAAAACAGGACAAAAGGGCTCTTTGAAGCGAGAATAAAATTAGGCTCGAATATCTGGCGTGTATTTTGCTTTTTTGACAAAGGTCGACTTGTTATTTTATTGAGTGGATTTGCTAAAAAGACGCAGAAAACACCAAAAAAGGAAATAGACAAGGCATTAGTATTAATGAAATCATACTTCGAGGATAAAAACAAATAAAATGGATACAAAAAATTGGAAAGACATAAAAGATTCTGTTTACGGAAAAAAAGGTACTGTACGCAGAGATGAACTTGAAAGAGATTTTGAGTCATTCAAAATCGGACTATTACTAAGAAAGGCAAGAGAAGAAAAAAATCTAACTCAGGAACAACTTGGCGAATTAGTAGATAAAAAACGAACTTACATCTCCAGAGTGGAAAATAATGGCAGTAATCTAACTTTAAAAACACTATACGACATTGTAGAGAAAGGTCTTGGCGGAAAAGTAAATATTTCAATCGAGGTATAATACATTACTTATTATAACGAAAGAATATGTGTCAAATCAGGTGCAATTCAAAATATAAATAGACGGAATTAAATGATCATTAATCATATCTAAAAGTGAATATAAAAATAAACATTTGGGGGGCCTTAATTACTACGATAATTATTCTATCCTTCAGCTTAAGCTCTTGTTCCCAAACAGAACCTATTCTGAAAATCGGATTAGTATCAGACCCTCAATACGCAAATAAATCTACTGTAGGTAATAGATACTATAGTGAGTCTTTATGGAAACTGGAAGAAGCTATTGATGCTTTTAATTTTCATCATGTTGATTTTGTTCAAAACCTTGGAGATATCATAGATATTGAATGGAAAAGTTTCGATTCCATTATCCCTGTTTACCAAAACCTTAATCCGGATATTGAAAATTATCATTTGCTAGGGAATCATGACTTTGCCATCGACTCGTCTCATTTTGAGAATTTGCTTATGACTTTATCGATGCCCGATTATTATTATTCATATGAAAAAGAATCCTGGCGATTTATTGTGTTAGATGCCACTGATTATTCAAATTATTCAAACTTTGCACATAAAAACGATACCGCTTTAATTAATGCTTATTACAATAATATTAACGGTCTGCCTAACCATAATTCCTGGAATGGAGCAATCGGAAAGAATCAGCAAGATTGGCTTAAAATAGAACTGGAAAGTGCAGAATCATTAGATCAAAAAGTCATCATTTTTTCTCATATGCCTGTGAGGCCATTAAGTACTTCAGAAAATTTATGGAACGATTATGAAATTATTGAGATAATTGAAAACAGCTCAAATGTAAAGGCCTTTATTAATGGCCATCGTCATTCAGGTAATTATATTTTCAAAAACGGCATTCACTATATCACTCTTTATGGTATGGTAGAAACTATAACTAACTCTTATAGCATCCTGGAAATATACGAAGACAGTTTAGTGCTGAAGGGATATGGCAATCAAAATAAATATATAATGGCTTATTAAGACCTGATCTAATGACTTCAGTGCTAGGTTCATATGACGCTTAACAGTATTCACAGAAATATCTAATATATCAGCTATTTCGTAGTTTGTCAAATTTAATCTCCTGCGCATAATAAATACTTTTCTTCTCTGACCAGGTAAATCTGAAATTTCAATCCTTGCCTTTTCCTTTAATTCCGAATAAATTAAGTCAAAGCTTGGATTATCCAAACAATTATGGAAATGTGTATTAAGTTCGTCAATTTGAATTTTTTTCTTTAATGATTGACTTAAGAGTTTGAAAATGTGGTTTTTAGTTATTGTGAAAATATAGGACTTAAAAGATAACTCAGGATTTAAAGTGGCTCTTTTTTCCCATACCTTAATGAAAACATGTTGAACAACTTCCTCTGCGCCATGGTGATTTTTTAACAACAATAAGGAAAAACTGAATAGACAATCGCAATATTTATTATACAGATCGTTAAAAGCAATTATAGATCCTTTTGATAGTTCACTAATCAATAATTTTTCCGCTGATCTTTCCATAATTTAGGAGTAATAACCAGTGCTTAATTATGTGTGAAAAGAAAGAAAATCTATTATCAGAAAATCATTAGT
>JAGLSB010000021.1 GCA_023135955.1 Bacteroidales bacterium
TGCTCACTTTTCATAATTGCTTCTATTTCGGCTACAACTTCAGGGAATTGATCTGAAACATCATTCTTTTCTTCCAAATCTTTTTCCAAATCATATAATTCGATATACATATTTCCATTGAAGATATTTTTACGAATAGCTTTCCATTTTCCCATTCTAACTGCCTGTTGTCCTTTGTATGCAGGAAATTCCCAATAAAGAAAATCGTGATGCTTTTGTTCCTGACTCAATAGCTCAGGCTTAAAACTTATCCCATCGGTATATTCAGAGGGTGCTATTCCGGCAATTTCACAAAGAGTTGGCATTACATCATAAAAAGCAGAAATGTGATTGCTCTCTGTACCTGCTTTAATCTGACCAGGCCAACTGGCTATAAATGGAACCCGGATTCCTCCTTCATACACTGATCCTTTGGTTCTTCCATAGACATTGGAGAATGGTTTTGCACTATTGAAAAACTCAGGGTCTACCCCACCAGTATATGTAGGTCCGTTGTCACTTGTGAAAATTATCAGTGTGTTCTCATAGATTCCCATATCTTTAAAACTAGAAACCAACTCTCCTAATTGATTATCAAGATAACTAATCATTGCGGCATAGGAAGCCCGGGGATATCGATTTGGGAAATAAGCTTTACCTGTATATGGTTCTTCATCGCCAAAGATTTCAATATAACTTTCAACATATTCCCGAGGAACCTGAATGGGGAGATGTGGTAAAGGAGATGCATAATACATGAAAAATGGATTATCCTTATTCCTTTTCAGAAATTCCAGTGCTTTTTCATGAATTTTTTCCGGGCCGTATTCATTTTGTTGGTATATGGCGTAACTGCCTTCATCATAGGGGTCAGCAAGAGAATCGAGCCTGGTACCGGGAACTACAATCTCATTATTCAATTGTACTTTAGTATCATTCTCCCATAAATGTGGAGGATATAAGTTGTGTGCCTGTCGCTGACAGTTGTATCCATAAAAATAATCGAAGCCTTGTAGATTTGGGACACCTTCCGTAGCAGGGGCTCCCAGGCCCCATTTGCCAAATATTCCCGTTTTGTATCCTGCATCTTTCAATAATCCAGAGAGTGTAATTGTTGTTTCAGGGATAGGTCGTTGACCTTCCAGGCCAGGGTCTAAACAAGCTTTTGCGTAGTCCCATACTTCTCCACGTTCACGCCATTCATCATTTCCTCTAATATAAGCATGGCCAGTATGTAATCCGGTAAGTAAAACACCTCTTGCTGGTGCACTAACTGGTGCGCCGGAATAATGCTGTGTAAATCGCATTCCATTCTCAGCCAGAGCATCAATATTGGGAGTTAATATTTTCTCCTGACCATAAACGCCCAATTCTCCATATCCCAGATCATCAGCTAAGAAAAATATGATATTTGGTATCTGATTCTTCTTTTCTTTATTCCTGCAAGCTGTAAGAATTGACAAAGCAGACAATAGAAAAAATAATTGCTTCATACAGATAAGTATTATTTAGAAAATAAATATACTCATTCTAAACAAACTCTAAGCTCAAATCTCAAATCTCAAAACTTATTCTACCATACAAATCAAATTCAGTAGCATCATATATTTCCACATCGTAAAACTCTCCAATTTGAAGCTCTATATTTTCTGCGGGGATTAGTACTTCATTATCTACCTCAGGCGAATCGAATTCTGTTCTTCCAACATAAAATTCACCTTCAAGATCGTCGATAAGTACTTTGAAATTATTGTTAAGTTTCTTTTGATTATTTTCCAATGAAATAGTTTCTTGAATTTCAAGTAACTCTTCCATTCTGCTTACTTTTAGCTCATTATCTATTAAATCTTCGAATTTATCATATGCAGGAGTTCCCTCCTCATGAGAATAAGTAAAGACTCCAAGACGATCAAATTGAACTGTTCTTACTAAATTTCTTAAAGAATTAAAGTCATCAGTAGTTTCCCCGGGGAATCCGGTAATTAATGTAGTTCGAACAGTAATATCTGGTATTTCTTTTCTGAATTTTTCAATTATTTCATTCACTTCTTTACTCCCGTGACCTCTGTTCATGTCTTTAAGAACACTATCGCTTATGTGCTGAACCGGAATGTCTAAATATTTACAAATTTTAGAATGATCCTTCATTAATTGAATAATTTCATCGGCAGGGAACTTATGAGGATAAGTATAATGCAATCTTAACCACTGAATATCTTCAATTTTCACAAGTTCTTCCAGGAGTTGCGGTAATGCTTTCTTATT
>JAGLSB010000210.1 GCA_023135955.1 Bacteroidales bacterium
CCTTCTCATGCTCCTGCTTTTGCCTTCTTTTGTAACTTACCACAATATATTAAAGACCCTTATAGGAGATATCTGGAAAATCAATTAAGGAAAAACTTTAAATTCACAGGTGTTCCATTACATATCTTTTTTAGAAAAAAGTAATCTCTAGCATAATTTTTGCTTAATTTATTGAATATTCTGAAAAATCAATTATTGAAATATGAATTTCATAATCAAAATAGGACTATCTATATTTTTGCTGGCAATTATTTTTGCTTCTTGCGAAGAAATAAAGTCTTATCCAGAAATTCCTTCTGTAAATTATCATTCTTTCTCTTTATATGGCACAACCGATGCTCTTGGCAATAATATTTTACTTGGTAAATTAAAATTCGAATTTACAGATGGGGATGGTGATTTGGGTCTTGAACAACCAGATTCGATTGACTCCCCAGACAGTTTGCTATATAACCTTTACTTAAGTTTGCACGAAAAAGAAGGCTCCGAATTCATCAAAACAGAAGATCTAAGCTCACTTAATTTCAGGATTCCTTATATTGAGAGAGAAGGTCAGAATAAGACTTTAACCGGAACAATAACCGTTGATCTTGAATATAAAGTAATAGAATACGATACTTTTTTTTATACTTTCCATATAATCGACCGTCAGTTTAACAAAAGTAATGTAGATTCTACAGAGATATTAATATTTACAGGTATTAATCTTGATTCTTTGTAGAATGTTGTGTTGATGTGGTAGTGTACTGACGTGCTGGTGTGTTAAATTTTGATTCCCATAAATAGCACATCATCAACTTGCTCCAGGTCCTCTTTCCAGAGCATGAAATTACTCTTAACATAATTATACTGTTCTTCCATAGACTTGTCATGAATATCTCGGATCAAATTTTTCAGCCTTACCATTTTAAATTTCTTTCCTAAAGGTCCTCCAAACTGATCCGGATAGCCATCAGAGAACATATAAACCTGATCGCCCTTAGAAAGCTGAAAGCCCTCATTCTGGAAAATCTTATCTTCAGAATCTTCCTCAAATCTACCCCCAACAGAATTTCTTGAACCTTTCACATATACCTGCTCACCATCGAGATACAGTATAATAGGTCTCATGGCTGAAGCTACTCTCAGGTAATTTGTTTTCAGATCAATTTCTGCAACAATTATATCCATTCCATCATTAGACCTCTCAGCTTCGATATTTTGATTAAGAGCTGCCTGAATCTCACTATCGAGTGATGCAAGAATTTGAGAAGGCGATTTCACATCAGGACGTGAACAGATTTCCTTAATTAGTGTAGTACCAATCATAGAC
>JAGLSB010000211.1 GCA_023135955.1 Bacteroidales bacterium
CCTACAATAAACCCAATCGCTTCACCTATCCCCCAACTCCTTAAAAACCTTCTCAATTTCATCATAAAACTCTTGTCCGTAAACTCTGATAAGAGGGTCTTTTAGAAATCTAAAAACGGGCATATTTCTTTTTCCCCCAAGAACTCTTGCTGGTTCGCATACTCCCCATTTATGATAGTTTAAAGCTGTCATATCACCCACTTTGCTTAGTCTGATTGGATAAATATGACAAGAAACCGGCTTTTGGAAATTCACTTTCCCTTTCTCATAAGCTTTTTCAATTGCACAAAAAGCAATTCCATTTTTAAAATAAGTATAGGCACATTCTTTTCCATCAATCAAAGGCGTAACCTTATCACCGTCTCTATCAATAACCCACTGACCCTGATTTTCTATCGCCCTTTTTCCTTTGATGCTAATGGAGGACTTAACTTTTTCATAATTGCCATCCAATATCTCTGCCTCCTCATCATTCAAAGGAGCACCGGAATCTCCATAAACACAACAATTACCGGAACATTTGTCGAGATTGCAAATAAACTGCTCTTCGAAAAGTTCTATACTGACAATCTTATCGCCAATTTGTATCATTAAATAAAATTTGTGCAAAAATAGGAAAAGATTGGAGATATGTGCTAATGTGCTAATGTGTTGGTGTGCTAATGTAATATAAGGATCATCAGCACACCAGCACATCAGCACACCAACCTCCCTTTCATATTAATTACTACTTTTGTAAAAAAAAGAAACCATACCGATTTGAAATATCTCATAATTACACTCATAATTTTTTTCAATTTTTTTTCAAACAGCTTTTCCCAGAAGAAACTTTTGAATAACCCTGTCGCTCTTAGTCAAGCAAAGATCGTTCTAGATGCCTGTTATGGTATGGAAATTGAAAAAGCAAGTGATGGACTTTCAGAGTTGAAGACTTCTTTTCCTAACCATCCAGTCATTAGTTTTCTTGAGGCTTTTTTAATCTACTGGGAATATTTCCCTCTTTATCCCGACCACCCTAAGGCAGAAGAATTTATATTTCTTATGGAAGATTGTATTGTGGAATCAGAAGAATGGTTAAAAAATAGTGATGAAATGGAAGCTCAATTTTTTGATCTCTTCGGACGGGCATTTTTTATTATGTTTTGGGCTGATAATGGAAAATCCGCCAAAGTTTTTCCACACATAAACACCTTGTACCACCATACCCTTGAAGGTTTTGACATTATGAACGAATTCAATGAGTATTATTTTACAACAGGTCTTTACAATTATTATATCGAAGCTTACTCTGAGAAACACCCTGTTTATAAACCAATTGTTAGATTTTTTAGAGACGGTAATGAAGACTTAGGGCTGGAGCAACTAAAATATTGCGCTGAAAACGCTACTTTTTTAAGGGTTGATTCAAAATTATTTTTGTCCTTGATCTACTTAAATTACGAAAATAACATTGATTCCGCTTCTATTTATGCTGCTCAGCTATACAACGAATTTCCAAATAATACTTATTATGCCGGCAGATACCTGGAAATACTCCTTCTTAATAAGAAATACTTTTTCGCGCCAATAGTTCTTAAGCATTTAAAAAATGCAAAAGGTGATTTTGCAAGCATGCAATATGATTTATTTATGGCTGCCTTTCTAGAGAAAAAAGCAAAAAAATATGAGGAAGCAATTATTTTGTATAAAAAAGCTTTATCCTCTTCAATGTCATTTGGTCCTGTTACTGAAAAATATACGGCTTTGGCATACATGGGATTGGGAAGGGTCGAGGTATTAAAAGGCAATTACGGAAAATCTAAGAAATATTTCCGTGAAGCAAAAAAAAATACTTCCTATGATTATATTTTGGAGGATCGCTGATTACCCCCCAGGCTTATTAGAATTATTCCTATAATTGAAAAACTTCCTCCAACAAGTTCCAGGGTTCCTGGAAAAGTGTTTAAAAAGAAATATGCCATTATCAATACCCAGACCGCCTTTGTGCTGATAATAAGTGATGTTTTTGCAGCCTCAATATAGCGTAAAGCCTGATATGCAAATACAATAGTAAGTAAGGTCTCAAGAAAGGAACCAATAATTATTATTTGCCACACCTCCCTGTTATAATTAAGTTCTCTATGACTAACCAGAACAATCAGAGCAAAAACAAAAAATAAAAGAAAGGAACGTATGGTCGACATCAATTCAGGATTGAGTCTTTCTTTATTTTTTCTAGCTACTATTGTTGCAACAGAAAATAATACTGAGGCAAAAACAACATATTGTGATCCAGGCTGAAAAAAGTTTTGCAATTCAGAACCAGGTCTGAATGTTATGGCAAATACTCCTCCCAGAGCAAGCACTATACCCAATAATTGAATTCTATTATATTTCTCTGCAAGAAGAGTAATTCCCATTATCGTTACTAGTACAGGTCCAAGGTTACCAATAAAGGAAACCACAGCAGGATTTTCCATCTTTTGAATAGCTAGGTAAAATGAAACAGTTGCCAATCCTTCCAATACGGCAATTACAATTGCATTTAAAAGTATCTTACCCTTAAAAGAGGTCAGTAAATTCTTTTTGAATTTTAGAACAAGCCAGATAGTATTCAAGATTGCGCCAATTCCAAACCAGGCAAAACCAAACAAAATCAAATCTACTAAAGACAATGCCGATTTGCTGAATATAAAAGAGCTTGCCAATGCAAGTGAAGCAGCAAAAGCAAAAAAATATCCTTTCCCAGGTTGTGTTTTCAAACTAATATAAATCGATTTATACACTAGCAAAATTATAAAAGTTTCTCATCCTGCAAGTTTTATAGAATAGTTATATTTGAATTTGATTATTTATGAAAAACCCAACTGTAGAAGAAATACTTGGAAATGAAAACTATCAAATGCTTCATAAATTACATTATGACAGCATTATAGGTTTCGTTTTTAAAAACATTAAGAAAAAAACTTTAGGCTCAGCTGTTTATCTCTTGAGTTTGGTTATTCTTATCATTTTAATTCTGATAGTATCAATACAAGCTTTTTCTACTTATTCTATGAGCTTTAAAGAATATATTCTGGCTTTTTCCTGTGGATTTATTATTGGTTCATTCCTTATTATCCCTTTCCATGAAATTATTCATGCATTGGCATATAGATTAGTAGGAGCCCGGAAGCCACGTTTTGGAGTGGACCTTAAACAACTTATCTTTTATGTTGCGGCCGATAAATTCGTTGTTGGTCGCAAAGAGTTTTATTGGGTTGCCCTGGCACCTTTTATCATTATAAATTTAATCATAAGCTCTGTTTTTGTATTTCTGAATATACATTATCAACTCATTGCCCTGTATTTTCTTTTCTTTCATAATTTAATGTGTATTGGCGATTTTGCTATGATTAGTTTTTTTCATCTTCATCCAAAGAAAAAACTATTTACTTTTGACATTCTTAAGGAAAAGACCTCATATATTTATGAGTATAAAGAACAAATAGATAATTAATTAGTTATGGCCGGATTTGTAAAACAAGTAAAATCTTTTCCCCGCACTTTCTGGGCGGCAAATACCCTGGAATTATTTGAGAGATGGGCATATTACGGGATTTTTAATCTTCTTGCCCTTTATCTTACCAATTCTACCGAATCAGGTGCATTGGGATTTTCCCAGGTAGAAAAAGGGATGATTATGGGAATTGTTAATGCCATACTTTATTTCTTACCTGTAATAACCGGTTCCATTGCTGATAAATTTGGATATAGAAAAGTTCTAATTATTGCCTTTGTGATTTTGGCATCGGGATATTTTCTTATGAGCCAGGTGACTGGATTTAATGCCGTTTTTATTACCTTTTTTTATGTGGCAATTGGAGCGGCATTATTCAAACCTATCATTTCCGCAACAATTGCTAAAACTACGAATGACGAAAATTCCTCGCTTGGTTTTGGGATTTTTTATATGATGATAAATGTTGGTGGACTAATTGGACCTGTTATGGCATCTGAGCTTAGAGAAATAAGTTGGAGCTATATGTTTTTAATGTCCTCAGCATCGATTCTTGTGAATATGGTTATCATCTTATTTTTCTATAAGGAACAAGACAGAAAGGAGAATCCTGATTCACTGGGAAAATCTCTGAAAATCGTTTTTCAAAATATCTTTAATGTTTTAAAGGATCTGCGCTTTACATTATTTTTAATAATCATTATTGGTTCCTGGACCGTTTATTGGCAGTATTTTTATAGCCTGCCGGTTTTTATTGAACAATGGACAGATACTTCCCTGTTATACAATTGGCTTTATGAGTTGTGGCCGGGTTTTGCTCGTGCTATTGGAACAAAAGATGGGATTATCCTGGCTGAAAAAATTATCGCATTAGATGCTTTCTTAATCGTAATTTTTCAGATAGTGGTTAGTACTTTTATCTCACGGTTTAAAGCCATGCACTCAATGACAGTTGGTATAATAGTAAATACTTTAGGTTTAAGCCTGGCGGTAATGACCAGAAACCCCTTCTTTCTGCTGTCTTCCATTTTAATATTTTCCTTAGGTGAAATGATTTTTTCTCCAAAGATTATGGAATATATTGGGAAGATTGCTCCTAAAGGTAGAGAAGCACTTTATATGGGAACACAATTTTTGCCAATAGCTTTTGGGACCTTTTTTGGAGGATTTATTTCAGGAGGAGTATACGAAAATTTGGCTGATCGTACCAGAATGACACGTGAATTACTGCCCGATACCACAGATTTAGGGCAATCCCTGGATCAGCTTAGCGTGCAGGCAATGGAACATCTTGGAATGGATTACCAGGAGCTTACAAACCATTTATGGGAACTCAACAATCCTGGCAAGTTTGGAATCGTACTTGCAGGAATGGGATTTACCACTTTTATTGCTCTCCTTATATATGACAGGTATTTTTTCAAAGAAGTGAAAGCATGACCCCGAAATCAATAACTTTTCCAGAAAAGAAGATGGAGCATGAATAAAATACTAATTTCTACTGTCTAATAAGTATGCTGCTTCATAAGGTGGTTTAGTTGATCTTCGGGTAACTTTGACAGGTTATTGTAGTTGTTGGCATGTTTATCCGAAGATTTTTGTATGATTATTTTATACTTTTAAAACTACAAAAATAATGACTTTGGTAAACATTATCTTCAAATAATAGTTGTATATGCATTGTATTATTAAGACAATCGATCAACAAAAATAATTTATACATAATCTCTGCTTATTGTAATATTGTATTATTCATTACTTATAAGAAGCTTTATTTAAGCTTTCTAATTATTACCTTTGCAGCCTTATTATTCAAAATAGAATTCAGATGAGAAAAATTGATAGAAGAATTGTAATTATTTCGGCCTTGATTTTCATAATAGGATTAAGTTTCGGGTTAATGAAATTCCTTATCGCACAGCGAGAAGATCCAAAGATGCAGAAAAAGCCAGATGTAAAAAGATTCGTTAAAGTAGATACTATTAAATATGAAACCTTAATTTCTTCTGTTGAGGCACCGGGAAGACTTTCTTCCCTGGCTCGCACTGAACTGATAGCTGAAGCTTCAGGAAAAATTATTGCTGGTTCAACAACTCTTAAAAAAGGAAGTACATTTAAAAAGGGCGACTTACTCTTCACTATTTATCCTGATGAAGCAAGACTCTCTTTATATTCACGAAAAAGTCAGTTTAAATCAACTCTTGCCAATATATTGCCTGATCTTGCATTCGATTATCCTGAATATGAGAAACTGTTACTGGATTATTTTAATAAACTTGACATAAAGAAAGATTTTCCTGTATTCCCGAAAATAGCCGACTCCAAACTTGAAATATTTTTGGCTTCAAGGAATCTTATTTCCGAATATTACAATATTAAAAAAGATGAACTCCAGCTAAAGCGCCATAATATTTATGCTCCTTATAACGGAACATATAAGGAGGTGTATCTTGAAGAATCGGCATATGTTAACACAGGCGGCAGGGTTGCAACAGCAATTAGAACAGATATGCTGGAGGTAGAGACTCCGCTGGACAGGCCCGATGCACTTTGGGTCAAACCAGGAGATAAGGTAACGGTTTATAGTGATCTTTCTAAGAGAGAATCTACCGGAAAAGTTATTAGAAAATCTGCATTTATTGATGAAAATACTCAATCGCAGGCAGTCTTTATTAATGTATCAAATAAAACCGGGCAGAGCTTTCTGGATGGTGAATTTGTCCATGTTGTTTTCCCTGGGCATCCTGTTGATAATGTAATGGAAATTCCACGGAATGCAGTTTTTAATAATAACGAAGTCTTTGTTATAGTAGAAGGGCGTTTACAAAAACGAACAATCAACATCAGGAAAGTTAATGAGAAAACACTTCTTTTCAATGGTGTAAAAGAAGGAGAAATATTGGTCATTCAAACCTTGATTAATGTGCTTGAAGGAACTTCGGTAGTAGCTATAGGTTCAAGTACTGATACTCAGGAAAAAAAGCCAGGTGAGGGAAGTGGACAAGGAAACAAAAAGAAGGATAAATCATGAGAAGGCTTATAGAAAAATTTGTACAGTACCCTATTTATGCAAATTTAATCATTGCTGTGTTTGTCATTGCTGGTGGACTCAGCATGATGAATATGAAAAAATCTTTTTTTCCTGAAGTTGAAAGCAGGTATATTAATGTCTCAGTTTTTTATCCCGGAGCCTCACCAGTTGAGATGGAGGAAGGAGTTACATCAAGGATTGAAGAAGTAATACGAGGAATAATCGGGGTTAAAGAAATCACTTCTACATCATCGGAAAATAGTGCCAGGGTTACTATTGAAACTACAGGAGAATACTCTATTGATGAGGTCTTAATGGAGGTTAAAAATGCTGTTGACGGTGTTTCATCTCTTCCCTCAGCAGCAGAAAGACCCATTGTAGCTAAAAATCGCTCCCGGGCATCTGCTTTATTTATGGATATTGTTCCCGCCGAAGGTGTGACAATGGATTTAATGACTCTTAAGGAATATGCTCAACGAGTAGAAGAAGATTTCTACAATTCCGGGGTTATGAGCCAGATTGAATTGAGAGGCTTTCCACAGCCTGAAATCTCAGTTGAAGTAAATGAAGAGCAGTTATTAAGATACAATCTTAGCTTTGAAGATATTTCCGCTGCAATTCAGAGGAATAATAAAGATATCTCTGGTGGAGAAATTAAATCGGATGATGAAGAATTACTTATCCGTCTTCGTTCCAGAAGCACCAACCCCGACAAAATTGGAGAAATCATTTTATTTGGACAAAGTGATGGTAGTTTTATCCGAATCAGAGATATTGCTGAAGTAAAGAAAAAGTTTGCTGATACTGTGAATAAATCCTGGGTAAATGGAAAAGAATCGGTTTCCATCCGGGTGGAGAAATTACCTGCAGAAGATTTGGAAGAAATTACAGATTTTGCCCGTAAATATATGGCAGAATTTAACACTTCCAATCATGGTGTAAAATTGGAAATGTCGCGTGCGTATTTAGATATTTTACAAAGCAGACTTAATTTACTTACTAAAAACGGAGGTATTGGCCTGGTTCTTATTATAATAGGTCTATCCCTCTTTTTAAGTATCCGTTTATCCTTATGGGTTTCCTTAGGTATTCCTTTTAGTTTTTTGGGGATGTTTATTGCAGCCAATGCTATGGGACTCACCATTAATATGATGTCCTTATTCGGAATGATACTTGTAATTGGTATTTTGGTGGATGACGGTATTGTAATTGCTGAAAATATTTATTTGCATTTTGAGAGAGGGAAAAGGCCTATGTTGGCAGCTGTTGATGGAACAATGGAAGTTTTACCAGCTGTTATTACTTCAATTACAACTACTATAATAGCATTTGTACCATTACTATTTTTAGCGGGTACTCGAATGGAAATGATGCTTGATATGGCAATAGTAGTAATTTTGGCTCTGGTATTTTCGCTCTTTGAAGCATTCTTTGTTCTTCCTGCTCATCTTAGCAATCCAAAAGTTCTAAGTCGTCGTAGTCTGGAAGCAAAAAACAAAGGCATAAAAAAATATTTTGAGAATGCGATTGTCTGGCTCCGCGACAATATTTATCATTATGTTCTTCTTTGGCTTATAAAATGGAGACATATTGTAATTGGAATACCTATAGGATTATTTCTTATTACTATTGGACTTTATCTTGGCGGACATATAAAAAACACCTTCTTTCCATCTGTCGATTTTGATCGTTTTGAAGTCAATGTAGCATTTACACCAGGAGACGGAGAGAGTCAGACTATGAAATACCTTCATCAATTTGAGGATGCTGTATGGGAGGTGAATGATGAAATGGTTGCCGAATATAATATGGAGGAGAATCTTATTCGACGAGTTTCTACAAATCTTGGGTCTGCCAGAACAATTCAGGAAAGCGGATCTCATGCTGGTAGCCTAAGCGTATACCCTATCGATCTTGAGGGTTATGATATTACTGGTTTTGATATTGCCAACAGGGTACGTGAAAAGATTGGTCGTATACCCGAGGCATTAAAGTTTACAGTTGGAGGTAGAAACAGATGGGGTTCTCCAGTTTCTGTCGGACTTATGTCAAAAAATCTTGGTGAATTGAATGAAGCGAAACAATATCTTATGGGTAGGCTAAGAGATCTTCCAGCCCTTAAAGATATAACTGAAACTTTATCACTCGGTAAACAGGAAGTCAGACTGGATCTTAAGCCTAAAGCATATTTCCTAAAACTTGATGAAAGTACAATAGCCAGTCAGGTGCGTGCTGGATTTTACGGATTACAAGCACAGCGATTACAAGAAGGTAGAGATGAATTGAGAGTATGGGTGCGTTATCCAAAAAGTAACAGGATGACTCTTGGGCAAATGGAAAAAATGAAAATTAAAACTCCGCAAGGAGAATTTCCTCTGAATGAGCTGGCATCTTATCACTTTGAAAGAGGGCCGGTCTCAATAAATCGTTTTAATGGTTCAAGAGAAATAAGGGTTGAAGCAGAAACAATAGATCCATTTGCGCCAATTCCTGAAATTATTCAGCAAATTGAGATGGAGATAATGCCCGAACTAACTGCTTTATATCCTGGTATAGATTATATCTATCAAGGACAACAAAGATCCAGCCAGGAGGCATTGGTAAAGGTGAAGCGGTATTTTCTATTAGCTTTATTTGTTATCATTTTTATTATGATTCTTCATTTCAGGAGCCTTGATCAACCACTGATTATACTTGCAATGATTCCCCTCTCAATGCTTGGAGTATTTTGGGGGCATGGAATTCATGGAAAACCTGTTTCATTAATGAGTCTTTGGGGAATGGTAGCATTAACCGGTGTAATAATAAATGATGCAATTGTTTTTCTGGCCAAATACGACGGCCTTCTTTTGGAAGGCAGAAAAGTAGCCGATGCTATTGTTGAAGCAGGAAAAGTAAGATTGCGTCCAATTATACTTACATCAATTACTACATCTGTTGGACTCTTCCCTATTATTCTGGAAAAAAGTGTTCAGGCTCAATTTCTTATTCCAATGGCCATTAGTTTAGCTTATGGAGTGGCTATTGGAACTGTTTTCATTTTGATTTTCTTCCCGGTACTAATTATGCTGCTAAACGATTTTCGTGTATTTAGAAGAAAAATATGGACTGGAATCAGACCTTCAAGAGAAGAAATGGAAACAGTAATTATTCTTAGGAAAAGAGCACTTAGGTTTGAACATGGTCCTTCTGAAGAAGATGAGAAAAGAGAGGGAAAATATGAAAAATAATAAATTGAAAATGAGATCATTATTATACACATTCATCCTTGTTTCTTTAGGAAGTACATCATCTATATTTGCACAGGAAAAATTATTGAGTCTTTCTGAAGCAATTGACAAAACCCTTAGCAATAACTATGGGATTGTAATTTCTGCTTACGGAGAAGATGCTGCTGAGCTGAATAATAGCTGGGGGAATGCAGGAAGATATCCTTCTGTGGGTTTCGATTTGAATTCACAAAATAACATCAGATACAGCGATGGCTCTGAAACCAGTAATAATAATCTTGTTACCGACCTGAATATCGGATGGAAAATCTTTGATGGGTTTAAAGTCAGAATAACCAAAGAGAAACTGGAGAAACTGGAAGAATTATCACAAGGTCAGTCGGCAGTAGTTATCGAAAATACCATTCAAAACCTTATTCTTGCTTATTACTATGTCCTCTTACAGGCAGAGAATTTAAAAGTTCTTGAAAATCTTATGAGTCTTTCAAAAGACAGGTTTGATTATGAAACAGCCCGTTATGAGTATGGTGGTGCAGTTTCTGTTAACGTACTGCTTGCAAAAAATGTATGGTTAAACGATAAAACTGCCTACCTGAGTCAGGAGCTGACTCTTAAAGAAGCATACAGAACTCTTAATTTTATTATGTCGGAGAAAGATAATCCGAAATGGATGCTAAGTTCTGATTTTGCTGCTGATAGCGCTGACTTTGTATTATCAACACTTATGGATAAAATGCTCTCAAGTAACTATGTTCTTAAGAATCAGTATATCAATCAAAGTTTAAAGGAGCAAGATAGAAAGCTTAGAGAAAGTGATCTTTTCCCGAATCTGGGTCTTTCTGCCGGAATAAATAATAGTAATAACAGAATGCAACCTGCAGGCCTTGATCCTACTACCACACAATCCTTTACTCCGTATGGCAACCTTAGTTTCTCTTACGATATTTTTACTGGAGGGATTCGCAAAACAGCAATTTCTGTTGCAAAAATTAATTCAAAAATCAGTAACGTGCAAACAGAAGAAATGGTACATGGCTTACAGAACCAGATGTTGAGCTTATATGATTATCATTTATTAAGAAAAGAATTGCTTGCACTTGCAAATGAAAATCTTGAAACAGCAGAAATAAATCTTGGTATAGCAGAGAAAAAGTATAAGAATGGAAGCCTGACTTCTTTTGAATTTAGGGATATTCAACTTATCCATTTAAACGCTTCCCTTGGAAAACTTGCCGCCATTTATGATTTAATTTATAATGAAACAGAAATAACAAGGATAACTGGTGGTTTCCTGAATTCCGTTTCAGAATGATGTTTTGTACTTTTGTTGAGGGATCATACAACTAAAATGGTTTCTAAGAAAAGTTATTTTACAAATATTCAATTATTCAAACCAAGGTGGATTCAACAGTAAAAGGAAGCAGAAGATTGCCCGAGTGGATGAGAGTTCCATTGCCCGATGGTATTAAATATGCCAAAGTTAAGGCTCTTACTGAAGGGAGGAATCTAAATACAATTTGTATTAGCGGAAATTGTCCAAATAAGGCTGAATGCTGGAGTAAAGGTACCGCAACTTTTATGATTCTTGGGGAAAAATGTACGCGGAACTGTGGATTTTGCCAGGTTATAACAATGAAGCCCGATAAAGTTGATCCAGGAGAGGCTCAAACTTTGGCATTAGCTATCTTTGAAATGCAATTAAAGCATGCTGTTATTACTTCTGTTTGTCGTGATGACATACCAGATGGAGGAGCCTCTGTATGGGCAAATACTATTTCAGTGGTTAAAGAGAAGAACCCCGGCTTAACAATGGAAGTACTGATACCTGATTTTATGGGAAAAAATTCAGATCTTGATAAAGTTATAAAGGCTAAACCTGAAGTTATATCTCATAATCTGGAAACTGTTCATCGACTCACCTCTGGATTAAGATCCGTTGCCAGTTATGAAAAAAGTATGGAGGTGCTTAGATATCTGGTATCTGCTGAAGTGATTACAAAAACTGGAATAATGGTTGGATTAGGAGAAAGTGAAGAAGAAGTTAAGGAAACTATGAGAGACGCCAGGGAGGCTGGAGTTAATATTTTTACAATCGGACAATACCTGCAACCGAGTCCGAAACATCATCCTATAATTGAATTTGTTAAGCCTTCAGTTTTTCCTGAATACAGGAAATATGGCAAAGAAATTGGATTTGATTATATTGAAAGCAGTCCACTGGTACGTAGCTCATATAATGCAGAAAAACACATAAACATTCAAAAATAAGTCATTTTAATGTTAAAGACTCATTTCATAGATACCGGACTTATCAACTATCAAAAGGCCTGGGATTTTCAAAAAGAACTTCAAAAAAAGTTATTGAGTCAGAAGCAGAATGAGAATAAAGCTACTGAACAATATCTGCTATACTGTGAACATCCTCATGTATATACACTTGGGAAGAGTGGTAAGGAAGAGAATCTGTTAATTCAGGATGATTTTCTTAAAAAAATTAATGCTGAATTTTATAATATTGATAGAGGTGGAGATATAACTTATCATGGACCTGGACAAATAGTGGGATATCCTATTTTCGATTTAGAATCGATGAATATTGGAGTCCGTAGCTATATTGAGAAAATGGAAAATGCAGTTATAAGAACCTTGGCCGAATTCAATATTCATACTGAAAGACTAGATGAGGCAATCGGTGTATGGTTGAAAAAAAACAACGGTCAAAGGGCTGAGAAAATTTGTGCTATAGGCGTGAAAGTGAGTAGAATGATTACCATGCATGGTTTTGCTCTCAATGTATATACCGACCTTAATTACTTCAATTATATTAATCCTTGTGGATTTTCAGACAAAGGTGTTACTTCAATGGAAAAGGAACTAGGCGAAAAGATAATTATTAAGGATGTTAAAAACATCTTACTGGACAGCATTATTAAAGAATTTAACCTGGATTTACGTAGAGGTTAAATGTATATTTTAGGATAGCTTGTTCTGTATTTAAAAGATTTTTATTTCTACTCTTTGAGATAGTTATTTATATTTATTATTTAATTATCATTATTAAAATCATTAATATATTTGGGTTACTAATGTTTTTTTTATTATTTTTAATCGATAGATTAAGATAACTTCCGTTTTTTATCGGAGAGTTTTTATACGACTCGAAAAAGTA
>JAGLSB010000212.1 GCA_023135955.1 Bacteroidales bacterium
TCATCAAAAAATTGTGCTTCATCAACTCCTACCACCTCTACATCAGTGGAAAGAAGAAGAATATTAGTTGCAGTTGATACAGGTGTGGACAAAATTGAATTATCGTCATGTGAAAAGACTTCTTCTTCTGAAAATCGAACATCAATAAGGGGCTTAAAAATTTCGACTTTCTGCTTTGCAAACTTTGCTCTTCTCAAGCGCCGAATCAACTCTTCAGTTTTACCAGAAAACATTGAACCACAAATTACTTCGATCCAACCCCGCTTATTTTCTCTATTTATTGAATTTTCTAGAAACATTGAACAAGATATTCTTAATAATATCGTTATTTTTGCATATCCAGCTTAAGAAAGTTATTAATACACAATTAATTATGGGATTTAAAAATACATTCGAATTAATTACTAAAGATATACAAGAAATAGAAAACTTGGTTAGTAATTTTCAAAATTCTTCAAACTTGCCTGCGATTGAGCTTGACCTGGTACTTTCCAAGCTTCAGAATGTTTATGATTTAATACTCATGATCAAAAACCATGAGCTAAATGAAAGAAGTTCTGGAGAAATAATTGAAAAGCAAGAACAGCTTGAAATTAAAGATATTCCTAATGAAATAATATCAGACTCTGTTGTACCAACTGAGAAAGTACAAGATATTAAAGAAGTTCATCAGGAAGCAACAACAACCATTGAAGAACCTAAAGCTCAAGAGGAGCCTAAAGCAGAAATTCCACCAATAAATCCTAATAAATCTGAACAGAAAGTTCAAACCATTTCAGACAAATTTGAGAAAAATGGCGGATTCTTAAATGAAAAACTTGCCGGGCAGAATGAAATTTTATCAAGAAAAATTCAATCCGGACCAATTGAGAATATTGCAAGTAGCATTGGTATAAATGATAAATTCTATTTTATTAAAGAGCTATTCCAGGGAAAAGCTGAAGAATTTAAGAAGGCAATTGAAATACTTGATGAAGCGGCGAATTTTAATGAGGCCTATAATTATATTTCTAATCATTTTACGTGGGATATGAAGGATGAACCAGTTCAGAATCTGCTTAATCTGATTAGAAGAAAATTTATTAGTTCAGACAATGAGTAAGCTATTTGTAGTCCCAACACCAATAGGTAATTTGAAGGATTTAAGCTTCAGAGCTATAGAAATATTGAAAGAGGTGGACTATATTCTTGCCGAGGATACGCGAAAAACCGGTATTCTGTTAAAGCATTTTGATATTCAGTCTCATTTGCGATCACATCATAAATTTAATGAACACAAAACAAGTGGTAAAGTTATATTGGATCTTCAAAGTGGAAAAAATATTGCTCTGGTTAGTGATGCAGGTACTCCTGGAATTTCCGATCCTGGTTTCTTATTAGTCAGGGAATGCCTCAAGGCAGAAATTGAAGTCGAAACTCTACCCGGACCCACGGCATTCGTTCCTGCACTAATTAACTCAGGTCTTCCATCTGATCGCTTTATATTTGAAGGATTTCTTCCTCCTAAAAAAGGTCGGAATAAGAGGTTAGAAAGTCTTCGTGAGGATGATAGAACAATGATATTCTATGAATCTCCTTACCGCCTCATAAAAACGCTAAATCAATTCAAAGAAATTTTTGGAGATGAAAGAATTGTTTCTGTCTCCAGAGAAATATCCAAAATTTACGAAGAAAACCGTAGAGGTAGCCTTAAGGAAGTAATATCCCATTTTCAGGATAAAAATATTAAGGGGGAAATCGTTATAATCTTATCCGGTCGCAAATCATAGATCTGATATTCTTCTTCAGAGCTTTGCAAAACCAGGCATTATAAATCATGCCAAAAATGAAACAGCTCCATAAACTTCAATATTAATACCCTTAGATCCTTTAATGTTCGTTTTCGCACATGTATTGTTCTGTAATCGTTCACAATTAACAATTTTTATAAATCCCTGAATCTGAGCTATTCGTCTGTATTTGTGCGCTTTATATATTTTGGCACAAACCGTGTATAATGATTACTACCAACAAAATTAAAAAGCCATGAAAGCAGCAATGAATCACAGCAAGCAAACAATAAAAATAGCACTATTTTTTGTAGCTATTTTTTGTAGCTCCGGAATTTTTGCTCAAAAATCAATTAACCATTTTGAGATGAAAAATGTGTCTAATGCTTTACTCAGAAGTTCTTATGACATAATTTCTGAAATTAAAACCTCTTTTGAATCTGATTTTTTCTTCGAACCTCAGATTAGTTTAGAAGAATGGATGATTGACTTGAATATTTTTGCGGGAAATTCTAATGAGACATCGAATACAGAATCAATTGAAGATAATCAATTTTCTGAACCAATCCAGGAACTAGATGACTGGATGATGGATTTCGATTGGAATTATATTAACAATGATCATTTTCATGAAGAAAAATTAATTATGGAAGAATGGATGTGTTGCCCTCGCAAATGGACTAGTTAAAAAATCTATTATGGTACTTAATACCTATTCAAATAATACAGAAAATAAAAATTCTCCAATTCATTTATAGAAAATATTTTCTGGTTTTAAATGTTGGTAATCAATAAAACTAAAAGGATTTTGAAGGATCCTTTTTTTTGCTTCTTTTTCAGTAAAATTTAGTTAAAGTAATGATCCTATTTATCATTCAGGATTATTGGAATTAAGTATTCATCCCTGCCTTAAGACAATCAACTAACTCGCACCTTTAAATTCTAAATAACTTTTGATTGTCTGTAAAAAAATGAATATTTTCATCCATGAATAAATATAAACATATTTTCTTTGATCTGGACAGAACCCTTTGGGATTTTGACATGAACTCTTTTGATGCTTTAAGCGATATTTATTCGAGTCATAATCTTAATAAACATTTTGAGAGTCCGGATGAGTTCATAGGCCTTTATCATAAACATAATGACCGATTGTGGAGCAGATACAGGGAGGGAAAAATTAAAAAAGAAATCCTCAGATTCAAGCGTTTCGACCTAACATTAAAAGTTAAAAAGATTAATGACAAAAATTTATCAATGAAAATTAGTGAAGATTATTTAGAGTTGAGTGTTTTAAACAAAAGAGTTTTCCCAAATACTTACGAAATTCTGGATTACCTCAAACCCAAATATTCTCTTTATATTTTAACAAATGGTTTTAGGGAGACTCAGTTTAAGAAAATGAATAATAGCCGGTTAAATGACTATTTTGATCGAGTTTTTACATCAGAAACAATAGGATATAACAAACCCCACCCTAAAATATTTCAGTGGGCAGTGAGTTCCGTTAATGCAAAAAAAGATGAGTGCATAATGATTGGTGATGATCAGGCTGTTGATATTGTTGGAGCTCAGAAATTTGGAATGGATGGTATTTTTTTCAATCCTAATAATGAAAAAGAAATCTGCTCACCTAGCTATATGATTAAAGATCTGATTGAATTAAAAGAAATTTTATAAATCCAGCTGTTTAAAAAGGACTCTCTTCAAAACCAGTATTTGAAATCAAATCATTGTTCTCAGATCCTTCATCAACGTTCATTTTTGAACCAATTGTTAGCGAGTTAGAATCGTCATCAAAAATGGGTTCGACTTCTTCTATATCTGTAAATTTAGCAAACTCTTCCTTAAATTTCAGGCTTATATCATCAATTGCCCCATTTCTATGCTTGGCAACTATAATTTCTGCTATTCCCCTTAAAGAATTTCCATCATCATCTTGATGAATACCATACTTTTCCGGTCGATGAATGAATAGTACAATGTCAGCATCCTGCTCAATTGCACCAGACTCCCTTAAGTCGGACAATTGTGGACGTTTTGAGCCCGATCTCATTTCTACCGATCTATTTAACTGCGAAAGTGCAAGAATAGGAACGTTTAATTCTTTTGCAATTCCTTTTAACGAACGAGATATTGAAGAAACTTCCTGTTCCCTGCTGCCTTTTAGTTCAGGTGGGCCCGACATCAACTGAAGATAGTCGATAACTATTACTTTAATATCGTGAAGATTCTTTAGTCTTCTACACTTTGCTCTTAATTCGAAAATAGAAATGGCAGGTGTATCGTCTATGAAAATCGGAGCTTCAACAAGACTCTTAATTTTATAATCGAGTTGCTCCCACTCCCAACGCTCTAATCTTCCATTTCTAATTCGATCAGAAGGCAAGAGTGTTTCTGCAACAATCAATCGGTTAACTAACTGAAGAGAGGCCATTTCGAGGGAAAAAACAGCAACTGGCTGGTTATGGTCGACTGCCATATTCCTTGCCATTGAAAGAGCGAAAGCAGTTTTTCCCATTGAAGGTCTTGCTGCAATAATAATAAGGTCGGAGGGTTGCCAACCTGAGGTTAACCTGTCCAATTTTGTAAATCCTGAAGGAACCCCACTCAATGCATCTTCTCTTTTAGAAGCTTCTTCAATTTGATGGATAGCTTCTTTAATAAGAGAATTGATCTGAGCCATTTCCTTTTTTATATTCCCTTCTGCGATTTCAAACAACTGTTGCTCTGAAAAATCCAATAATTCATCAACGTCAATGCTATCATCAAATGCCTTACTCTGAATTTCTGAACTTACCCTAATCAATTCCCTTTGAATATACTTCTGAGCAACAATCCGTGCATGAAATTCCAAATGTGCTGCTGAGGCTACCCGACCTGTTAACTGGGTAACATAAGCAGGCCCACCAACTTCTTCCAGCTCTCCTTCTTTCCTTAATTCTTCAGTGACTGTAAGAATATCAATTGGTCTTTCTGCCATTGATATCTTAATAATTGTCTTGTAAATCTTCTGATGAGCATCCTTATAAAAACTTTCAGGTTTTAAAATATCTAAAACTTCAATTATAGCATCTCTTTCCACCATTATAGCACCAAGTACAGCCTCTTCCAAATCAATCGCCTGTGGAGGAATTCGTCCATATTCCGCATTTAGTTTTTCAATATTCTTCTCTGAATAAGCTTTCTTTTGAGCCATAATTTACATTTTAAAAACTCAAATTTAGCTATTAATAAAACGGTATATGCTTATATCCTAATATTTCTTTTTTAACAAAGAATTAAATCCGTAATTAACAATTGTTTAAAACCTACGACATAATAAATTACCTAAAAAAATATTTACTCGTGATCCCATTGATATTATCCAGACATACATATAATCAACATTAATGTTAATTTTGTAATAAAATAATACAAAGAAGTATGATCTCTTTCCCTAATGCTAAAATTAATTTCGGCCTTTATATAACCGGGAAAAGGGAGGACGGCTACCATAATATCCAAACTCTTATGATCCCAATAAATCTATTCGACGCATTGGAGTTTGTTGAAGCTAAAAATGATTCTTTTACGATTAGTGGAATAGATATTCCAGGTGACCCAAATCAAAATCTTGTTATAAAAGCTCTCCATCTTGTTAGAAAAAATTTTAAAATACCTAAAATAAAAGTTCATTTACATAAAAATATCCCGGCCGGATCTGGATTAGGTGGTGGTTCTGCAGATGCATCCTTTATGATTAAAATGCTTAATGATTATTTTAAAATAGGAATGGATATTCAGGAGATGCAAAATCTTGCATCATCTCTGGGTAGTGATTGTAGCTATTTTATTCGAAATACTCCTCAAATTGCAACGGGCAGAGGTGAAATTCTGGAAGAAGTGGATTTTCGTCTTCCCGGTAAGTATTTATATATCTTTCGTCCTGATTTTTCTATATCTACAAAAGAAGCATATCAGGGGATCAAGATCAATAAAAAACCTGTCGAATTAAAAGAAATTATTAAGGATGATCCGAACAATTGGAAAAATTCTGTTTTCAACGAATTTGAGAAGAAAATTTTCAAAGACTTTCCGGCTATGGAAGATATAAAGAATAAGTTATATCAATCGGGTGCTATCTATGCATCAATGTCGGGAAGTGGATCAGCATTTTTTGGAATTTATGATAAAAACCCAATAATAACCAGGGAAATACAGTCCATTTTAATACATACTCAAAAACTAAACTAGAAAAAATAACCCGATAACATTTTGATACCGGGATATTTATTAAGATTAGCTGTGGATTACCTATTCAATCTCAACTAATAAATGTCCCTTGGGAATTACTGCTCCTTTTTCAACAAGAATAGATTTTACAATTCCATCCAATGGCATACAAACTACATTTCTCATTTTCATTGCCTCTAAGATAAGAAGTGGTTCGCCTTTCTTTAAATCCTGACCTTCTGTAACAAATACTTCAACAATAGTACCTGGAATAACCCCAACAATTAATTTGGGGTCTTGTGCTTTCCAAGGTTTTCTATTCTTGAATTTTTCATTTAGAGTTGTGCGATATGAAGTATCTTCAAAATAAAAATCTTCAAATTTATCATCGACACTTTTGCCTCTTTTAGTTGTTTTCTTTCCTTGACTTTCCATAATAATCATTAAAATGGTGGGATTCCATGTTTTTTCCTTGGCATTGATATTTCCTTTCTTGAAGAAACTTCAATAGCATGCTGAATTACTTTTCGTGTTTCTTCAGGTTCAATAACTGAATCGATAAAGCCTTTCGATGCAGCTACATAAGGATTAGCAAACTTTTCTTTGTATTCATCTACCATTTTTAATCTCGTCGCCTCAGGATCCTCAGCCGAAGCAATTTCTCTCTTGAAAATTATGTTTGCAGCACCTTCAGGTCCCATAACTGCAATCTCAGCAGAAGGCCATGCAAAAACAAAATCAGCTCTAAGATGTCTTGAATTCATTGCAATATAACCTCCGCCGTATGCTTTCCTAAGGATAACAGTCACTTTTGGAACAGTCGCTTCAGAATATGCATAAAGAAGTTTCGCACCATGTCTGATAACTCCGGCATGTTCCTGATCTACTCCCGGAAGATAGCCTGGAAGGTCCACTAATGTAATTATAGGAATATTAAATGAGTCGCAAAAACGTATAAACCTGGCTGACTTATCGGAAGAATCGACATCTAATACACCAGCCAGAACTATCGGCTGATTACAAACAAATCCAACGGTTTCTCCAGCAAGTTTCCCAAAACCTATTACCATATTTTGTGCCCACAACTCCTGAACCTCAAAGAAATCTGAGTCATCCACAATTGCACGAACAACATCCCTTACATCGTAAGGCTGTCTAGCGTCTTCAGGAACAATTTCTGTAATATCAAAGCTCGTTTTGGGTTGAACTATATTCAGCTTACTAGATTTTTCAGTATTACTCCATGGAAGGAAATACAATAACTTTTTTATCTGATCAAAACATTCAAATTCACTGTTAGCAAAAAAATGTGCATTACCTGTTGTCTCACAATGAACTCTGGCACCTCCTAAATCCTCCATAGAGATCTCCTCCCCCAATACTGTTTTAATTACTTCTGGGCCGGTGATAAACATTTTAGAGATCTGGTCAACAACAAAAACAAAATCTGTTAATGCAGGTGAATAAACCGCACCACCGGCACAAGGACCTAATATAACAGATATTTGTGGTATCACACCCGAGGCCAGAGTATTACGGAAGAATATCTCACCATAACCGGCGAGGGAATTAACCCCTTCCTGAATTCTTGCACCACCTGAATCATTAATTCCAATAAGGGGCATCCTCATTTTCAAAGAATGATCCATAATTTTAGTAATTTTCCTGGCATGTGCTGATCCTAATGATCCACCAGCAACTGTAAAGTCCTGAGCAAAAATACAAATCGGTCTTCCATTAACAGTACCAGTACCGATAATCACACCATCACCGTGCAAAGTCTTTTTGTCCATATCAAAATCACGGGCATCATGCTCTACAAAAAGATCGTACTCATTAAATGAGTCTTCATCAACAATTGCCAGAACTCTTTCTCTAGCGGTCATTTTACCCATTGCAACCTGCTTCTGGATGGCCTTTTCACCACCTCCTTGCAGCACTTTTTCTCTTCGCTGTTTAAATTCAAGAACCTTTTTATTAGCAGCCATAGTAATAATTATTTAGTTTAATTTAACGGTAAAACCAAAATGGTTTTTCGAATATTAGGATTGCAACGTTAATAAAACCATCTTAATTATAAAAGAATAAATATCATTCTTATTCCGAAAATTTAGCCCAACTAACTATATTACTGTAAATTATCAACACCAAAAAAAATAAAAAAAAGATTGTAAATAGAATACTTGACTGTTTGAGTATATGAGTCGAAAGAATAATTACTTAGGAGCCAACCTATAAAGGATTATAGCAACAAACATAAAGATAAAATTCGGAATCCAGACTGCAACAAGGGGAGGAAGGCTACCACTAATTGAAAATTGCGAAGAAAATTGCATAAATAAAATATAACCAAAAGCAATAACAAGACCTGCGCCTAACTGAGCTCCAATTCCACCTCTTACCTTTCTGGACGATACAGCAACACCGATAATTGTAAGTATAAAAGTTGAAAAGGGATTTGCAGTCCTTCTGTATTTCTCAATTAGATATGAAGTAACATTGGTTTCTCCCTGCATCTTAGCAATAGAAATAAACTCATTTAACTCCCCTAAACTCATTGCTTCCACAATATTTATTCTTTTCATAAAATCTCCAGGATACATATTAATTGTAGTATCAATTAAACGATGTGTTGTTATAGTTTCATTGAGCCCATCTATATCTCTTATATAGTAACGCCTTATTGTCCATTTATTCTTTGTGGAATCCCAAAAGATTTGATCTGCCATTAACTTTGAAACCAGAACTCCATCTTCAAATTTTTCCATAGAAAAATTATAGCCAGTTTGACTTACGTTACTATAACTTTCCATATAGATAAATTTACCAGGTTCTATCTGTCGATGAATATTTTTCCGATCGAAACTGACTGGTCTGGAATGTATATATTTTTCCTCAAAATCAAGTTTAATCCTGGTTGCATCAGGTAGCACAAGATTACTTAACATGAAAGAAAACGAAGCTATTACAAAGGCAGATAACATATATGGTCTTAGAAGTCTGGCGAAGTTCACTCCACTACTCAAGATGGCAATAATTTCCGAATCGTAAGCCATTTTTGAAGTAAAATAAATAACTGAAATAAACGTAAACAATGAGCTGAACAGGACAGTAAAGTAGGGAATAAAATTCAGATAATATTCGAAGATAACATCATGAAAAGCTGCTTCATTTTCAATAAAATCATCAATTTTTTCAGAAAAATCGAAAACAATAGCAATAGAAAGTATTATAAGGATTGAAAAGAAAAATGTACCCAGAAACTTACGTATAATGTAAATATCTAATACCTTTAATCCAATGTACTTTAAAGCCTTTGAGCCAATTCTTTTACCATTTGGTTTTTCCATATATTGAATTCTCCTGAAATGATTTTCTCTCTTGCCATTTTTACCAGCCATAGGTAAAAGGCCAGATTATGGATAGAAGCTATTTGAGCTCCGAGCATCTCGTTTGATATTATTAAATGACGTAAATATGCTTTTGAATATTGTTCATCAACAAATGAATTTACAACTTTGTCAATTGGAGAAAAATCTTCTTTCCATTTACTATTCCTTATGTTAATAATGCCTTCAGATGTAAAAAGCATCCCATTCCTACCATTTCGTGTGGGCATTACACAATCGAACATGTCAACTCCAAGAGCAATGGCCTCAAGAATATTTACCGGTGTTCCAACTCCCATAAGATATCTAGGCTTACTCTCGGGAAGTATATCTGTTACAATATCGGTCATGGCATACATTTCTTCAGCAGGCTCGCCAACAGAAAGTCCTCCAATTGCATTCCCATCCATTCCTTTTTCGGCAATTTTCTCAGCAGACTCTTTCCTCAAATCTTTATAAACACTACCCTGAACAATTGGAAAGTAAGCCTGATTATGTCCGTATAGAGGATCTGTTTCCCTATATTTTTTTATTCCTCGGTCCAACCATCGGTGAGTAAGGTCGAGAGATTTTCTTGCGTAATCAAAATCGCATGGATAGGGTGTACATTCATCAAGAGCCATTATGATATCTGCACCAATAATCCTTTGTGTTTCTACATTATTTTCGGGAGTAAAAATATGCTTTGATCCGTCAATATGCGATTGAAAAACGGCACCTTCTTCCGTAATCTTTCTGATCTCTGACAAAGAAAATACCTGGTATCCTCCACTATCTGTTAAAATTGCGCCATCCCAGTTAATGAAATTATGTAAACCTCCGGCATTTTTCAGGACTTCATTTCCAGGTCGTAAGTACAGATGATAAGTATTTCCCAGAATAACTGGAGCCTTAATTTCGGTTTTTAGTTCGTGTTGGTGAACACCTTTAACCGTTCCTCCAGTTCCAACAGGCATAAAAATCGGGGTCTGAATATCTCCGTGATCTGTAGTAAGAATTCCAGCTCTGGCTTTGGATTCTTCGTCCTTTTGATAAATAGTAAATTCCATATTTTTATTGATGTCCAAAGATAATATATTGTACTAGTTTTTCATCAACATAATTAGGAAGACTATTTTATTATTTTAAAAAATATAATAATCGAATTTTACTTAGCTTTGTCACAAAATATTTTCTAATATTAACTTTCATTTCAAAAATATATTTTGTCCGAATTCTTTTTAAATACGAGTTTGCCTCATAAAGTATTAACATCTGTATTTCTGATCACAATTTTCATTCAACTAGCATACTATCTACTATTATTCTTAAGGGCAGGAGGAAAAAGCCCTTCAATCAATACCCGAGAAAGAAAATACCCATCTGTATCAGTTATTATTTGTGCCAAAAATGAAGCAGAAAATCTGCAAGAGAAACTTCTCTTATTTCTTGAACAAAACTATCCCGACTTTGAATTGATAGTTGTTAATGATGGATCCGACGATAATACTAATGAAGTATTAGAAAATCTAAAACTAAAATATTCACATCTGAGAATTTCAACTATCAACAAAGATTCTAAATTTTTAAGGGGAAAGAAATTAGCACTCACAATTGGACTTAAAGCAGCAAAAAATGATATTGTTTTACTCACCGATGCCGATTGTATTCCTGCCAGTCAGGATTGGATAAAATATATGATTAGAAATTATGACAAGAACAAATCTGTAATTCTCGGATTAGGGCTATACAAGAAAAGAAGAGGATTACTAAACAATGTCATTCGATTCGAGTCTGCATTTATTGCTATGCAATATATCTCTCTTACGCGTTCAGGAAGACCCTATATGGGAGTTGGTAGAAATCTCTCATATCGAAAAGAACTTTTTTTTAACAACAAAGGTTTTGCGAGTCATCTGAAACTTGAATCGGGAGATGATGACTTATTTATTCACGAGGTTGCGAATTCTGAAAATTGCATTGTTGAAACAAATCCTTCAAGTTTTACTTATTCTGAGCCTGAAACCAAATGGGGTGACTGGATTCGTCAAAAGAAAA
>JAGLSB010000213.1 GCA_023135955.1 Bacteroidales bacterium
AATAATGATTGTTTCCTTAAAAATCTACAGATTATTATATGCGTTGATCCTGACAGTTCACCGTCCATCCCCCAAAAATATAATATTATCATTATCTTTAAGGTTTGTAAAATAATTATATGGATCTATCTAAATACCCTATTAAAAGTATTCGGGACAAGATTGAAAAAGTCAATAACATCCTTATTACAACTCACTTTAACCCCGATGGAGATGCCATTGGCGCCAGTTTGGCATTATTGAACGTTTTAAAAGCATTGAATAAGAATGTTTCAATGATTTCGCCTAATGAATTACCATTTTTCTTAACCTGGATGAAATCGGCTACCGAAATAATTAATTACGAACAACAGCCTCATATAGCTAATGAAAAAATAGAAAATGCAGAATTGATTTTTTATATAGATTTTAATAGTATAGATCGCCTGGCAAAAGCCGGAGATAGCTTTCATGTTTCTTCAGCATATAAAATTCTGATTGATCATCATCCTGATCCTGAAGAATTCGCAGATCTGATTATTTCTGAGACAAAAATAGGTTCTGCCGCAGAATTGGTTTATGAGGTGATTAAGGAAATTGGTTTTGAGGAGTTCTTAAATAAGGATATTGCAGAATGTATTTTTACTGGAATTATGACAGACACTGGTAATTTTAGTTTTTCTTGTGCTTATCCGGGGGTTTGGGAGAATATGTCTGAATTAATAAAGTTTGAGATTGATAGGGATTTTGTTTTTTCGCAAGTATATGATAATTATTCTGAAAGCAGGATGCGGTTAATGGGATATTGCTTAAATGACAAAATGAGAATTATTCCAGAAATTAACTCAGCAATAATTAGTCTGAGTATAAATGAGATGGAGAATTTTGAATACAAGCCAGGCGATTCAGAAGGATTTGTTAATTTACCATTTTCTATATCAGGATTAAAATTCTCTGCGCTTCTGCTTGAAAAAGAAGATCACATTAAGCTTTCCTTACGTTCGAAAGGGAAATTTGATGTAAATAAACTTGCGAGAAAACATTTTAAGGGAGGTGGTCATATGAATGCTGCTGGTTGTGAAGCGTCCATGTCACTGATTGAAGCTGAAAGCTTATTGATTGAAATTCTGAGAGAATATATGACGGAGCTGCAATGAGTAAATATATTTATCTGATGTTCGTATTTATTCTTTTATTGTCTTGTAAGAAAAAGACTGAGGAAAATTCTGTGCAATTTCTTGATGAAAAGGAGATAAGTAGTGCAATGGTGGAAATCAATAGATCAATTGTAAAAAGAAACCGGAATCATATTATTAATTTCGTTAAGCGAACAGGCTGGGAAATGACTGAATCTGAAACAGGAATATGGTTTGGAATCTTGAAATTTGGTAATGGAAAGAAAGTAATTGAAGGAGATCATTTGCAGTATGAATATGTAATTAGATTAATCGATGGTAGTTACCCTGAAAACAACGAGGAAAATTTACTGAATAATATTACAATTGGAAAAGGCGGTGTTGAAAGTGGTTTGGAAAAGGGATTATTGCTAATGAGTGAAGGTGATAGTGCAAGAATAATTGTTCCTCCTTATCTGGGACATGGAAATTTCGGTGATGGGAAGAATATCCCACCGGGTGCAATACTTATTTTTGATGTGAGAGTCTTAAATATTGATAGAAGTCAATCAGAATGAAGTTTTTTAATTATATATTTTTCATTTTATTTCTGAGTACAACCTATTCATGTTTCAGGTCTGATGAATTTACCGAGCTTAGTCCTGACTTATATTTTAAATTACATTCTATTGGGGAAACAAAAGATAAAATCAAATTTGGAGATTATATAACGGTTCATATCAGGTACAGAACAATTTTAGATTCAGTTTTTTTTGAGGGAAGGAGGAAACTCAGAGTTCAAGGTCAAGGTGGACCAGGTACCATATTGCCTGCCTTGCTAAAAATGTCGGAAGAAGACAGCGCCAGCATAAAGATAAAAACAAGTGATTTTTTTAAATACACACTTAACTCTGAAATTCCCGATTTTTTGACTATCCATTCATTTATTATCATTGATATAAAAATAAATGAGATTCAGATTAAGGAAGATTTTGATAGAGAGAAATTATTGTTTATGCAATGGGTAGATGAATACCATGCTTCTGAAACCCAGCTGATCGCAAATTATCTGAATAAAGAGAATATTAATCCTATACCAAGTGAAAGTGGTTTGTATTATATTCCTTTAAGAGCAGGGAATGAAAAAAAAGTTCAAGTTGGCAAGCGGGTGTGGATACATTACACTGGCCGTTTCCTAAATGGCCATTTTATCGATAATTCCAATTCTTTAACAAATCCGGTTGATTATGTATATGGAACAGAGATGTTTCTAATTGAAGGACTTGAAGAGGCTCTTGGTAGAATGCATGAGCATGAAAAAGCTTTGGTGATCCTTCCTTCAAAACTTGGTTTCGGGTCATATGGCTCAGCCGATCAGATTGTTCCCCCTTATACTACATTAATTTATGAATTGGAGGTAATAAAAGTGGAATAATTTAATCTGTTTTCGCAACCAAATTATATATATTTGCATCTTAATTTTGTCGGATACTAAGGATTGAGAATTCATTTAAAGAGAATAGTGTTTTATAATTTGGATGTTTAACTACATTGAGCCCTTTGGGGTTCTATCTGACAATTGAACCGAATGAAATGAGCTCATGAACTTCCCATGGCGGAGAGCTAAAATAAATTATTACAGATGAAAAACAATAGATATTTTTTTCTGACACATATTATACTATTGGCAATATTTAGTTCTTGTGAAAAAGATGATTTTTCAGAGCAAATCAACATAGAAAACAGGCTGTTTGAAAATTATCTATTGGCAAATAATATAACTACAGAACCTACAGCAAGTGGCTTATATTACATTGAAGAAGAGGAGGGTACTGGAGCTACTCCGATTTACGATAATTGGGTAATTCT
>JAGLSB010000214.1 GCA_023135955.1 Bacteroidales bacterium
CTGAGCATCTGTTACATATAGGATTTTTCCATCAGGAGTACCTATAATACCATTGGGTTTTTCAAGGTCATCACAGACCCTGATAACTGTCTTATGGTCTGGAATAATATAATAAACATGCATCCCATCCTGAGTCAGCTCATCATCTTCACCACCATATTTTGGATCGGTAAAGTAAGCTCCACCTTTTCTGTCAGGCCAGATATCGTTGGGTTGATTAAATATTTTGCCATTGTATTCTGTTGCTATGGCTGTTTTAACACCCTTGGGACTTGTTAAGCTAATCTGGCTATTTACTCTCTCACATGCCAATAAGTTTTCATCTTTGTCAAAATATAATCCGTTCGCATGACCACTGTTTAGACTAAAAGTGTCGAGTTTATTTTCTGATGTCCAAATGAAGATCCGATTATTGGGAATGTCAGTAAAGTAAACATTTCCCTTAGCATCCACTGCGGGACCTTCTGTGAATTTAAAGTCACCAGCTAATTTCTCTATTTCACTAACAACTAATGTTTCCCATTCAGCTTCATTTTTATTATTATTCTCTGGTTGATTTGTACAAGAGAATATTGCAAAAGCAATTAGCAACAATGTGAAGGTTTTCATGATAGTTTTTGATTATATTATATAGATTCCTTTTATTAGAATTATGCTTAGGGATGTCAGTATAGATATTACTTTCAGTCTTATTTTTCAAATTTTACTGCCGCATCCCAATCATCTGTTCTAAAAGATGAAGCAGGTAAAAGGTTGGTATCATAAAGTGTCCCAACTACCCAGTTTCGCCAGGCATAACGTACTGCCACAGGATTTCGAACTTCATCGCTAATAACAAATATCTCGATACGATTTACTATTTTGGCATTAGCTGGATAAAAGACCTTATCTTTTCCTGCAATCTCAAAACCTTCTAATTCATTGTATGCATACAATCCAGTTTCTGCATTTTTGAACTTTAAAATAATCCCGTCATCTTTTTCCTCTTTTGAATCATATACGGGGCCGGCATAGTCCACAGCTGTGAATTCATAAGTTTTATTAAGCGCATTAAACAACAATCTGTCAGCTACCTCTTTCTTCTTTGGTGGATGAATGCAATAATCATCTCCAATATCCATGGTAATGGCGATACCTGAATTTGGGATCAAATTCAAACATTGTAATTGTGTTTCTCGAATAAAGGCTGAATTATCAACAGTTTCAAATGCATCATTATTACCATACATATAAGGTGCAATTTGCACATAAAAGAATGGGAAATCACCAATTTCCCAGCGAGAACGCCAATCTTTTACCATTGCAGGAAAAAGATCTTTGTATACCTGAGGTTCTTTACGGTTAGATTCACCTTGATACCACAACGCCCCTTTTATAGTGAATGGAATTAAAGGATTAATCATCCCATTAAACAATGCTGTTGGAATATGATTTGTGCTTTTTGTAATATCAACATCTTCAATATTGACCTCTTGATAAGAGCTTATCATTTCTTTACTTATCCATGCCTGAACACTGCTGCCACCCCATGAAGTATGAATCATTCCTACCGGGACATCAAGAATCTCTTGTAATTGTTGCCCAAAGAAGTAAGCTACTGCACTAAAATCCAAAACACTCTCAGGCGATGCTTGCTGCCAGCCTGTGTATTTCTCAATATCTTTTAATGGAGTCTTGGAACCAACTCTATCAACTGTAAATAGTCGTAAGTTTGGATTATCAGACTTAGTTGTTGCCATAATAGTGCCAAATGTAGGTTGTCCGTTATAACCCTTGACGGGTTGCTGCATATTTGATTGCCCTGAACACAGCCACACTTCTCCAAATAACACATCCTCTAATGTAATATCTGAGGCCTCACTTTTAATATTAATGGTTTGAGGGTCCTTATTGTTCGAGGTTCTTACTTCAACCTGCCAATTGCCTTCTTCGTCAGCCTCCACATTCAACATTTCGTTCAACCAGGAAGCCTCTATAGAAATTTTCTCTTTGGCACCGGCCCATCCCCATAACACTATGTCAGTATTGCGCTGCAATACCATATTTGAAGATACAATAGCTGGAAGCTTTACCTCTGCGTTTATTGATTGTTCAAATAGCAGAAGAAATGCTGCTATTACGGAAATTAGGGTTATTCTTCTCATTTTGTAAATTTAACTGATTAAACAATTGATTAATAAATTCTTTTATATTTTAATTATTATTTAATTTTTCTTCTAATAAGCTAGTTAATTCCATTACTAATTTAGAATTGTTTTCTGCAATATTCCTTGTTTCTTTATCAGGAGAAGTATGGTCGTATAACTCTACATAACCATCATCGTGCAAAATCATTCGGTGTGTATCATTTCTGATAGTATTTCCTCCATTTCTATATGCAATTACAGGATGGCCTTTTGTATTGGGATTTTCTATAAAAGTATTTAGTGATTGTCCTTGAATAAAACCTGGCTGATCTATTCCTGTTAATTCGCATAAGGTTGGAAAGATATCCAATGATTCTACAATAGCATTGGTTATTTTACCTGAATTATTCATATCGGGATGATGGATAATAAGTGGTGAATGTAAGGATTCCTCGAACAAACTGTGCTTACCCCAAATGGCATGTTCACCCAAATGCCAGCCATGGTCGCCCCATAAAACGATGATCGTATTTTTATCGGCTCCTGTTTTCTTCAATTCATCCAGTATCATACCTACATGCATATCGGCGTAACTCACACAGGCCGCATAGTGAAGCCGTACTGAATCAGCAAATTCACTATCCTTTCGCGGGTCTTTACCCCAAAGATTATATTTCATAAACTCTCCTGACTTATGCCA
>JAGLSB010000215.1 GCA_023135955.1 Bacteroidales bacterium
AATTATGCTCGAATTGTCTGAAGACGGAAAATCAGTAACAGAAAAATGGATCGATCGCACACTCGATAATCATCATCACGGAGTAGTACTAATAGATGGTTATATCTATGGCTCCAACTGGTACAACAACAGATTGGGCAATTGGGTTTGTTTGGACTGGGAAACAGGAGAAGTAAAATGGGTTAAGGAATGGGACACAAAAGGTGTTGTAGTAGCAGCCGATGACATGCTCTACCTTTATTCTGAAAAGAAAGGCCTTATAGGCTTAGTAAAACCCAATAAAAAAGAATTCAATCTAATAAGTTCCTTCAAACTCGAAGAAGGATCAGGAGCACATTGGGCACACCCATTTATCAAAGACGGTAAGTTATTTATGAGGCATGGGGATGCGTTGGTTGTTTTTGATATTTCGGAGGAATGATTTGGTTGTGTGGTTGTGTGACACCAGCACACCAGCACATCAACCTTCACATTATTGAAAAATCCCATACTTAGAAAAGAGTTAGTAGCATAAGTCCATGGTCTATCGTCTATCGTCTATGCTCTATCGTCCATTGTCATCATCTACCCGATAATCATCAGCAAGGTTCGGCTGATTATCAGATTCAAAATAGTATAAGTAAACCCGCGCAGTGTCCCGTAGGAAGTCAATTTTGCCAATTTCTACCCGATTAATATTCAATCCGGTTCTTTCTTCCAGGTCTTTAATCAGCTCAAGTCTGTTTGTGGTTTTTATCAGGTCAACGTTTTCGAATTCTATAACTTTGCGCGATTCGTGACGCAACAGATATACCCGCTCAAGGAGATAAGTAATAAGTAGTAGTGCGACATTCGTAAAAATCAATTCTGCATAACTGACTTTCGAATTAGCTAGAGAATTAATTACTGAGATCCCAATCACTAAAAACAGATAAGTCATTTCCCTGATGGGAATTTGTTGTGTCCGATACCTGATTATTCCAAAAATGGCGAAAAGTCCGAGTGCAAAACCCAATTCAATTTTTATATTCTCCAGAAGAAATACCATGAAAAATACAACCAGGCTTATGAGTATGTAAGTAAAAAGATAATCCTTTCGTTTGGTCTTTTCGTAATACAAGTATCTGACGATGTAAATAACTATCGCAAGATTAAAGAAAAACCTGAGAACAAGATCCCAAAAATCCTCCCAGTTCATCAATTCTATGTTCAATAATTCCGGCATAAGGCTAAATGTTTAAATTTTGAAAATACATTTCATAGATTCTCATTATTTAACTTATTGACTTCTTTGATTTTCATTTTAAATAAATTTTGCTTTAAATCCGGGTTCAGCATAGCCATACCGGTACAATATTTACTAAAACGACGGGGAGGGATTTTATTCTTTCTTAAGACATGTACAAAAACAGTGCCTGAAAGTCGATTTTGAAATTTTATTTCTGCAATAGCTACTCCAAAAAGCTTTAAAGAATCAGATTTACCCGGCTTGGAAAAACTCAAATGATAGTCGAGAGTAATCCTTTCTTTCTGATTACGATGAACAAGAGTTATTCGGTTAAAATTATTTTCCAGAGCAGGATTAATCTTTTCATTTCCATAGGGTGTGAATGAAGAAAGAAATTCTTCCTCTTTACTGAGGATTACACTATTCCCATTTTCAATCTTTAAACGTTTTTTTGTAGTAACTCCACGAGAATCCTTTCGCTTCACTTCGAGAAAAACAAGCTCTGAAGAATTGTATTTTCTAAATCTTATTTTGTGGCGATTTAACATTCCTCGGTGATGCATATGATACATATCCAGTTTCGGAGTATCGAAATATTTTGTTTGATAATTCTGAACACGATTATTCCCGATCTCAAGCACATCATAGCTATCCTTTAATTCCTCAAGAATGGAAGCTAATTTGCTTAAACTGAAAATATATTTTCTGTCTTTCCGTCGCAATAAGCTAGCCTTCTGAACTTCAGTCAGGCCAATTCCTTTATAACCAGAAAGTATTTCTTCTATACTATTTTTTGTACTCATAGATATAAACCTTTCATATTTTCCTATCTCCAGTCAAATCAAAAAAGACAAATGTATTTTCAGATAAAATTATTTGCTTTCAAATTAAACGAAGATATTAAATTTTAAGGGATCACAATAATGAATACTAATTTGCGAGTAATATGAATCATCGGGAAAGTTGAAAGACTAACATTTTGGAGTCATTCTACAAATTAGCACACTAGCACTCCCGATAGCTATCGGGAAGCACACCAATCCCCCCATGCAACCATTCCAATAAAAATTGATTCTAATTAAAGATAGTCGTAACTTACTGGCTATTTAAAATATTTGTTTTTTCTTCAACTGTACTTGAAAAATTATTGTTATGAGAAGAGTAGGATATTTAACACCGCTGGGGTTAATCTTCGGTATAATGTACACTAGCAAGTTGACCTTACAAGGGTTTCTTAAACATTATCCCATTATAAGGTAACATAGCCAATTCTTAGGCGATGAAAACCAATTTGCAAAAAAGGATTACTAAACGAACCAGAATATTTTTGAATTGAAGATTCTGCAATTTATCTTAAAAAATAA
>JAGLSB010000216.1 GCA_023135955.1 Bacteroidales bacterium
TCATGAGCTCGTCTCCCGATAGCTATCGGGACCATCCTCGGTTCGAACCCCCGATACCCTAATAGAGTACGTCAGTTTAGTCCCGATACCTCGGGAGTGGATCACTCTCCTACCTCTTCTGGTATTCAGCTTATAAATTATTTCAAAATGTCAAAGTTCTTCTTCTTTTACTTGTTAAGAAGATAATTTTCTTAGGCCTGTCTTTTGAGCTTATGTTTATTTCTTGTTAAGGCTGTACTCAAATGAATTTTTTGGCTGAACAAAAGTATAAAATAGAGTTGGATTGCCAAAATATGAATCAAAAAAATATTTACCGACTTTAAATAAAAAAAGGGTGACTTTTTTGGTCTGATTGTTTTCAATCATCTAAAGCCACCCTTTTTTATTTTCTTAGTTAGTTATCTGAATCCGGATTATTTTTTGAGCCGGGTTTATTTTTAGTCTTAGAGAAGCTGTCTCTCATACCTGTGTCAGCTTCAATATTCTTAAGCTTGTAGTAGTCCATTAACCCCAGATTTCCTTTGTCGAAAGCTCCGGCAATGGCCATTGGTATCTTCACCTCTGCTTCAATCACTTTTGCCCGTGCTTCCTGAGCTTTGGCTAACATTTCCTGTTCAAGTGCTACAGCCATTGCTCTTCTTTCTTCAGCTTTTGCCTGTGCAATATTCTTATCTGCATTGGCTTGATCCATTTGAAGGACAGCTCCAATGTTTTTCCCAATGTCAATATCAGCAATATCGATAGAAAGGATCTCGAAAGCAGTTCCTGCATCAAGACCTTTTTCAAGTACTACACGGGAGATGGCATCCGGATTCTCGAGAACCTCCTTATGACTTGCGGCGGATCCAATAGATGATACAATACCTTCACCAACTCGGGCCAAAACGGTTTCTTCGCCTGCACCTCCAACAAGTTGCTTTATATTAGCCCTTACCGTAACCCTGGCTTTTGAAATAAGCTGAATACCGTCTTTCGCAACAGCTGTAACTGGTGGTGTATTTATTACTTTAGGGACAACCGACATCTGAACAGCTTCAAATACATCTCGTCCGGCCAGATCAATTGCTGTTGCCATCTGAAATGGTAGATCGATATTTGCTTTACTTGCTGAGACTAAGGCATGAACAACGCTCTCAACACGACCTCCTGCAAGAAAATGAGCTTCAAGGTCATTCCTTTGTAGTTCAATTCCAGCTTTACTACTTTCAATAAGAGACCTTACTATAATTCCTGGAGGAACTTTCCGCCATCTCATGAAAATAAGTTGCAGAAGGGATATCCTAACTCCGGAAACCAGTGCCTGGAACCAGAGGCCGATTGGAATAAAATAGAAAATGATCCATAATCCAATTATGGATGCAACAATTATAATTATTAATGAAATTTCTTGCATGATTATTTATTTTAATGGTTTGACAATAGCTTGTGATCCGATTATTTTTAATACAACAATTTCTGCATTTGGGTCTACGTATCCTTCCTGAGATTTTCCTTCCATAGTAATATCATTGATTCTGACTTTGCCTATTGGGCCAAGTCTTGTAATTGCAATTCCTTTATCACCAACAGATATTGAATCTTTTTCCGGACCCAGATTTACTTTACTATCAATTTTCGTGTCTAGCATAGCTTTTTTCCAGGTTTTAGATCTGAGTGCCAACACAAGTATAAGAACTGAAACAAATAGAGTACAAACCAGTACAATGAATCCTGTGGTTGAATCATAATTTTCAAAACTCAGATAGACACCGCTAGCCATAAGGATTAATCCACCAATACCGGCTACAGTTGTTCCTGGAATAATTAAGAATTCTATTAGAAAAAGTAATATTCCCAGAAAAATAAGTACTATAATACCAATCATAAAGTGAATTATTTATTTAATACTGGCCTTTAGACCTTTATTTATAAGTTCTATCTTCATTTCCATAAGCACGTCAGAAGACCCCCTTTTTACTTCGCTATATCCTTTATGATGAGCAATCATTGCACATTGTTCTGCCTGAATATTTGTATGAAAACAAACTTCAATCAGACTCTTAATTACAAAATCAAAACTGTTTACATCATCATTGAATAGTAATAACACAGAGCCTTCCTTATTTTCAGACTCTAGTTTATCATCAAAAGATTCTTTTTCAATTCTTTCAGTCATATTTGGATAATTGAACTATTCAAATTTATGAAAATTTATGAAAACGACAATTATATTCTAGTAGCAAATTTTTGAAGAAATTTATCTGGAAGTTTTAGACAAGATAAGTTATCAGCACATCAACACATCATTCCACTTGGATCCCGAGAGAATACTCGGGATTAATTCAACTAAAACTTA
>JAGLSB010000217.1 GCA_023135955.1 Bacteroidales bacterium
GTTGGTTTGTACATCCGGTTCTGCTAAACCCTTTATTGAAAAAATCATAAAGCTTTAGCCGTGCATTGGAAATTACGCAAAAAAAACTCCCCATCAATTCTGATGAGGAGTCCTTCGTAGTAGCGGGGATAGGTGAAATATCTAACTTCAATTTGCTTAGGGATATGACCTATATCATTACATTCATTAGAGCCACAAAATGTCATTTATAGACTAACACAAATATATATATTACACTTATTTGGATGTTATATTATTGTAATAGTAACATATTATGGAGTTTATATTTATGTTAATAACATATTTATGGATTATTATTTATATTTTTACTACATTTATATGGAGATAAACGCTAATAAAATTCGAGTAATTAGATTAATCCAATGAAAAGAAGTGCATATAAAGAACTGATTAACTGGAAGAACAACACAGATAGAAAGCCACTTGTTCTGCAAGGTGCAAGGCAAGTAGGTAAAACCTATCTGGTAAATGAATTTGGCAAACAGGAATACAAACATCATTACTATCTCAATTTTGAACAAGATCAAAAGCTTTTGTCACTTTTCGATTCTTCTTTAGATCCTGAAAAAATTATCGATAATATTAGTTTATACCTTGGTGAAAAGATTGAATCTGAGGACACATTACTGTTTTTTGATGAAATACAAACTGTACCTGAAGTATTGACCAGTCTAAAATATTTTCAAGAGCAAGCACCTGAATTTCACATAATAGCTGCTGGATCATTACTGGGGGTAAGTATTGGAAAAGATAATAGTTTTCCAGTGGGAAAGGTGAATTTTCTTACTCTGTTCCCAATGTCATTTACTGAATACCTCACAGAGATTGGAGAAGACCTATTTATTGAAAGACTAAATTCTTTAAAAAACCTCACTCCATTCCCTGATGCTATTCATGAAAAAATGCTATCCCATCTGAAAATGTATCTCTTCCTTGGTGGCATGCCTGAAGTAATTAAAGACTACTCGAAGAATAAGGATATAAAGAAGGTAAGAAATATTCAAAATGACATATTAAAAGCGTATGAGAGAGACTTTTCCAAGTATACAGTGAGGAATCAATCCATTAAAACATCCGAATTTTGGAATTCCATTCCACGACAACTTGCCAGGGAGAACAAAAAATTCAAATACTTGGATATTAAAAAGGGTGCTCGGTCTAATACTTATGGGCAGACGATTGAGTGGCTCAGAAAAGCTGGATTGGTGATCATTGCATATAACTTAGAAACTCCAAAAATACCGATATCAGCCTATGCAGACTTTTCGAAATTTAAAGTTTATATGAATGATGTAGGATTACTTTCTGCTATGCTGAACATTTCATCAGACCAGATTGTAATGCCCGACTCATTGTTTAAAGAATTTAATGGTGCATTCATAGAAAATTTTATTGCCCAGGAACTGGTTTCCTCAAGGGAAAACCAACTATTTTATTGGACCTCCAGAAGCGATGCCGAGGTAGATTTTATTCTCGAATCCAATCAAAAAATATATCCTGTAGAAGTAAAAAGCGGAACAAGCAGAAATACAAAAAGCCTTCAGAGCTATGCTTCTAAGTATAATCCAAACAAGGTTTTTAGAACATCTCCGCGAAATTTAATTCAATCAGATAAATTTGTGAATATTCCTTTGTATGCATTTGAGATTCTTGGAAGGCTAATTTAAGTAGAATTCAAATTAATCGTTTGCTACTATTGAATTGTGGACATATTTTCAATAGGTTTGCATATTTGTCCATTATTTTTTTTTACATTTGACAACCTAACTCATTAAATTTGCATGGGAAAAGTTTGGTGCCATTACTGTATGACAAAAAAGTTGAGTGGCAAAACGTTGCTTACACTTGCGATCAGGGCTGCTACGGTTTAGTAACTGATCAATACAGATTTACAAAAACTACTACCGGAAAATACCATCTTTATGATCTGAAGAAAGATCATTTTGAATGGGAAAATTTAGTCTATGAAAATAAGTACAAAAATCTTGTAAAAGAGTTTGAAAGTAAAATTTTGAAGGTAAAGTGGAATAAACCCTAATAAGTTGAGTTCCTTTGAATTGAACCTAAGGGGGCGTGTTACAAAGAATGAATTGTTGTAAGCTGTTGAAGATGAAATTATTAAATGTTTTATTTCTGTTTTTGATTGTTCAGGGTGCAGTGGCTCAGAATAAGGAGCTAATTGAAATATCGGAAAGTTATATTTCATCTTTTGTAACAACGAAAAATGCAAAAGTGGAATTGATTAATTTCCTTAAAAAGAAATATTCAGCAATTGCCCGGTTAAACGATACCTGGGGAACAAGCTATAAATCATGGGAAGCACTGCTCAATTCTACCCAAAGGGTAAAGGGAAAAACGCCCTCCAAAGATTTACTCGAATTCGAGAAAAACAATGCACATACAGGATTACGTAGGTTTGTTGGATGATTTTTGTCTTTGGACAAGGGCACTGAGAGGAAAGGAAATAAAGCGCATTTATTCTGAAGGATTGAAGGGTGAAAGTGCATTGGTAATTGAAGAAATATTACAAACAGAACAATGATGAGTATGCTGAAAAAACTCAAAGGGAGCTCTTCAGCAGATAAATAAAAGAACAATGGAGATATTATGAAACAGATTGGATTTACACTTGTATTATTCTTATTTATGGGCCAATTTTCCATGGCCCAAAACGACTCTGTTTATACAGAAGGTGTATGGGTACGAAACAGCTTCCCCAGCGAAAGACACAAAGAGGGAGATTACATACCGTTTGGTGGTGAAATGCGTGGACAAAGGATGAACTTTTTTGGTGTGTCCCCTGCTAATCCTGATTTTATGATCATGTCAGGAAATATGGTCGGAGAAGGTTTTGTGTCGGACAACGGTAAAGACTTTAAGCCTTTTGGAACCCCTGCAGGTTGGAGTGGTAATACTTTTGGTTTTTCACCACATGACGGAAAACTGGCATTCGCTCTAATGGGTACAAAAGTGTATGGGGGCACCGATGATGCGACCTGGGGAACAGAACACCCTTTTGGAATATACCGTACGAAGGATACAGGTAAAACCTGGAATCAGGTTCTGCGATTACCGGAAAATATTCCCGGCGACAGTACCAGCATCAATACAACGCCTGGTCAGGAACCAATTGGGAAACGAGGCTTCCTGGTTGATCCTTCCCCTGCACGTAGTAGCCATGTCTATTATGCAAGTTGCGAGAAAGGTCTTATAAGATCGCTTTCCAATGGAGATGAGGGTACATGGGAAGTAGTCGCATTTGATAATCAATTTGTGAAGACAATGTCAGCCGGGCATACTGAAAACAACCTCACCCGTCTTTACCTTGTTGTTGCAGACGGAGGATATATTGAAGCTGAGAAAAAGGATGGTCAGGTATATTATGATAGTGGTCGTTTGTACCGCATAGACATTAATGGTGATGGTGAAATGAGCGAACCAACACTCTGTTTAAACGGTTTGTACAATATTGCTGATGTCGAAACAAACAAGTTTGGTAACGCCGGATTTGTGATCGTCGATGGTCCGGCTTCAGGAGAGGAGTCAACGGGCGGCCGTGCATTGTATCCTTTTAAAGAAGAAGGTGCTGTAATACCCGGTATCGAGCTGGGTAGCAACATTGATGGTGCTAATCTAAACGGAGGTTCTCTTCTGGATGCAAAGGACCATCCTGACTTCAGTACTCTGGGGGCAATAAACGTAAATCCGCACAATGATAACCATTGGGTAATTCAAGTTGGAGGCTCGCTCCAACATTCCTTTATCTGGTCCACTGATGGTGGATCTGCCTGGAATGATATTACGAGAGAAGTTCTTGTTAATCCCACTACAGGTCAGGAGTCGGTTCCTGATTTTATATCCGGAGCGGTCGGACAACATCACATGAAGAATTACGGCTGGGCAATGGATCAGGAAAGCGGAAGAGGTGCTCAGGGATCAGCCGTGGGGTTTATGGATAGCTCAACAGTGGCCTGGATGTCCACCTCAAAGGATCGTCCGATATTGAAAAGTACCGATTATGGCGCAACAGCATCTACTTTCACAACAGGCTCAGAGACAAAATGGCTGAATCAGATCAATACTGCCGCAAACGGTAAACTCATGGGATGCAGTTTTGGAGAATACGGCTTTACCTTGTCAACAGATGGTGGAGAATCGTGGAAAGGATTTACCGAATTCTCTGAGGATATCATGAACGACATCGAAAATATAGCCAAAATAGATTTTGGGAAAAGTGGCGCATCAAACAGAGCGGCATTTGCTGTCACTTTTGAAGAAGGAATCCCATTAGATCAACCGCAACATGCCATCATTTTGGCCTCCAGGTCGGGTGTTGTCCTGGATGCCTGGCAAACAGCTGATTTATCGACTTGGAAACTTAGTATGCGAGGCGATCCTGAAAATCCTTTACGGGTGTATGAAAATCATGAAGATGATAGTGATATGCTTGGAGAGGCGTATTGGGTTGACAACTACATTTATCTTGGAAACCTAAGAAGCAAGGATAATGGACCTAGCTTTGACAGGCTCTACACTGAACCAGGTGGAAAAAAGTTGGTCGTGCTGGCTGTATCCTCAAGTAACGGAAAGATCGCCATAGCCACCTCTGGTCGCCATGAGGTGTCCCAATGGATTTGGAATTTATATTTTACTACAGACGGTGGGGACACCTGGACAATGTTGGAGAAACCGGCCAGGGAAACAGCGATAGCGCCGGATGGTACAGAAACTAAACTTTATCCCGTATCCTTCAAAATGTATAACAAAAACAGACATTCAATTGCTATTGACCCACGACCGGAAAAGGATCCAGGCAAGGGTGGAGATCTAAGGTTTCTTATGGCCGGCAGGAAAGGGATATATGAATACAATGAGGAGCGCGCTGAAGGTGAAAAGTGGCAGATTTATGATGCCGGACTGGATGCCAGCCTTCATTTCAACAAAATTGAAGCTGTGCCATGGATGGGTTCGGTTCAATTCGATCCAACAATGAGTGGGAAAGTATATGCTTTGCAGACCACCGACCGAGCAACAATGTCAGATTGGAATAATCCGGCAATCAACGCTAATTGCATATATGAAGGAGCAGGAACTTTAAAACCTGTTTACATGTCTGAAGACTGGGGCGAAACCTGGACAAATATGGATGATAATGATCTGCCTGATATGCTTACCGTATCTACGCTTCATGTAGCAAACAACGGCGAATTGTATGTGGGAGGAGTAAATTCAGGAATTTATCAATACAAAATGCAAAGTGATTCTGGAACGGGAATTAAGGATATGAAAAAAGGAGCATTTAAAATTTATCCAAATCCTGCTCATAAAACATTAAATATTGAAACAGATATCAGTGCAAATACAAGTATTCCAATAATTATTTACAATAGCAT
>JAGLSB010000218.1 GCA_023135955.1 Bacteroidales bacterium
TGGATTAAATCCAAAACCGGTGAGGATGCAGTAATAGTCGATTCTGTATCTGCTAACGACTTTAAGCTTGTCTATACTGAGTCCAGAAAATACATACCAATATTTTTCCAGGAATACTTCAATATTTATGATCTGACAGGTGAAGATTATGAATTTTATTTCGACCGGACCTTTAGCGGATCTGAGATTTATTATGCGGGCGCACAGATTCTTGGTAACGAAATCTTTGCTGAGAATGGCTTCATTTATATTATAGACAAGGTTGTTTCGCCCTTGCTTAATACTGAGGAATTATTAAAAAAGGGTAATGGAAATGATACATATAATTTAATGCTTAATATGATTAACGAGTTTCCATTGTTTACTACAAATCTTGAAAAAACATTTGAGCAGGAGGCTGCCAGAGCCGGAAATTATTTCGACACCTTATTCAATCTCGATTACCCTGATATTAAATTCAATATTACCAGTGAATTATGTGGCCCTCAAACATCTGATGAAACTTATACGATCAGGTATCATAACGGGATTATTGCCCCTTCTGATCAGGCTTTTCAATCATTTTTTGATGAGGTTCTTACAAGCGCCAGCGGATATCCTCATTGGGCTTCATTTGAATCGGTGCCTGCAGAGATAAGGAAGATTCTTATAAATTCTCACATGACCTCCTCCCCTATATATAAATACGATATAGATTATGGGTTTAGAAATGCAGAAAGCGACTGGGTACTCATAGATGAGAGCAAAATTCATAATAAATATTATGGCAGTAATGCAACTTTTATTGGTCTTGATGAAGTGGTTATTCCCAGAGCATTTTCAAGCGTAACCGGTCCTGTATATTTACGTCCGGGATACTCAACTTTCATGCTGGCTATGGAAGATGCTAAAGTTCTTCCAGCTATAAAAAAGGAAGAAGGAGAATATACATTTTATCCTATACCCGATTATGCCCTTGAAGAAGATTCTTCACTTTTGGTCGATTGGATTGACAGAGATCTTAACAGGTACAAATTCATCGCTTATAACTCTGAAAAAAAGAAAGTAACTATTGATAAAAATGAATTAGGCAGGAGAATATTAAATCATGTTGGGACATCAACCCCAACCGGTTTTGCTTCAAAAGAATTCATTGAAAACCTTGCCGGGAATTTCATCATAATTGATAATGAGAACAACACCGTCAGAGGAGGCTCGCCAAGTGTACACGGATATGAAGGTGATTCAGTAGTAACTGTAACTCCTGCTTTGCTTGAAGAACCTACCGATAATGGACTAACATACAGCGTAAATGCCTGGTTCATAAATCCTGTACTGGATTTATACCTGAAATTAATTCAATATCCCAAATTCATGCAGTTATTACAGAGGGTTGATTTTATTGATGATTTCTCCTGGGAATCGGATTATATGACTGAGGGTGAGTATTATACAATATTTATCCCAAGCGATTCAGCCCTTAATGCCATTGAAGTAGATACCCTTTCTGATGAAGAAGTTTTCAAATTGATTTCCTACCATTTTGTAAAAGGAGAATTAATATTTACTGATGGAAAAAAACCATCTGGTAAGTACGAAACATTAAGGATCGATGATTCTTCGACAGAATTGATTAAACATTATTCTACTCTGGATATCCAAACCAGCCCGGATTTAATTGAATTCCTTGATAGTGAAGGGAATGTTTATGCTTCAATACCGGAAGCAGATGAAAAAACGAATGTTCTTGTCACAAGCGATACCGATGAGGAAACCGATTCCAGATACGATTATATTACTACAATTGTAATTCACCAGATTGATAAAGTCCTTCAAAAATAAGATATGATAATGCCATCCTTTATATCATTAAAAATGAATTCAAAAGTAAGCAGACAAAGAACTTTCTCAGTCATCCTCTTACTTCTGATATTGGTAATTGCCCCTCTCAGGATATATGCCCAACAGGGATATGTATTAAGGGGTACTGTTACCGAAAATCAAAGCAATGAACCTGTAATAGGTGCAAATGTTATTGAATATGATGAAAACAGGCGAATAATTTCAGGATCAATAACTGATTTTAATGGAAATTTTGCCATAAATGTTAAAAACCCAAACGCTATAATTATGATTAGTAGCATTGGGTACAAAACTGAGGAACTGGAACTCAACGGGAGAACTGTTTTGAATATTGAACTTATTTCAGAATCTATTGATCTGGAAGAAATTGTTGTTGTTGCTTATGCATCATCCGACCCTCTTACAAATGTTTCACAACGAGACCTAACCAGTTCGAGAGTAAAAGTTGATATGATTGATTCTCAGCACCTTGGAGCAGTATCTGCAGAGGAAGCATTGCAGGGACTTATTTCAGGGCTGGATATATTATCAAATTCCGGTAATCCCGGTAGTGGATCACAAATTGTAATCAGGGGCTTGGGCTCACTTGGGAATGCAAAGCCTTTAATTGTTGTTGATGGAATAACAATGGATATCAGGATTGATCCTAATTTTGATTTTGGTTCAGCCGATCAGGAAGATATTGGTGATCTGGTAAACATTGCACCTCAGGATATCAAATCAATTGAAGTTCTTAAAGATGCAGCATCTGCTGCTGTTTGGGGAACTAAGGGTGCTGATGGAGTATTATTAATTGAAACTCTCAGAGGGGTAAAGGGTAAAACTCAATTTAGCTACCAGTCAAAATTTACCTTAAGTGTTCAGCCTCCTCCTATTCCAATGCTGGATGGTGATGAATATATTATGTTGCAACTTGAGGAGTGGCATAATGCTCATGGTGTTTTTGTTGTACCGGATGAAATTGCTTATGACAGAGATTACGATCAGTTCTATAATTATAGCGCCAATACAGATTGGGTTGACGCTATTACACAGAATGGATTTATAAACGACCAGTATTTTAAAGTTTCAGGAGGTGGGGAAAAAACAAGATATTTCGCATCTATGAACTATCAGGAAAATGAAGGAACCACATTAAACACTTCACTTAAAAGAATTTCTACAAGGATTAATCTGGATTATAATATATCTGATAAACTCAGATTTTCAACAAATTTCAGCTATACAAACAACTTAAAGGAGGATAATTACGAGTTTCGTGTTGATCTCGCCGATGACGGTTCTACTGAAAAGGTGAATATACGGGAAATGGCATACCTTAAAGCTCCTAATATGAGTATTTGGGAGTATGATTCTGAAGGCAACCCAACCGGTAGTTATTTCACTCCAATTGAAAGTTATCAGGGGATGGGTGATATATATTTTAACCCTGTAGCCGTTGCTAACCTTTCCTCCAATGATATACAGGAAAATTTAGTACAGAACAGTTTTGTTTTGAACTATAATATCCTCCCATGGCTAAGGTTCCAGGAAACAATTTCATTCCAATATCTTAATGAGAAGAAATTTTCTTTTTTACCTTATAGTGCAATTGGGGCAGATTGGCTGGAAAACATTGTTAACGAAGCCTTTGAAGCCAATTCTGTTGACACCAAAATAAATACAAGGAGTCAACTTTTCTTCATCCCAAGATTAAAAAATGAACATAATTTTTCAGGTATTCTTATGTGGGAAACCGACCAGAGATCAGGAGAATACAGCACATTAAAAAATAACCGCGGTCCAAGTGTATCTTTAACTGACCCTTCAGTAAATGCAGTGGTTGGAGCGATTACTTCCGGCTCTTCTGAATTGAGAGCTATTGGATCATTGTTAAGCCTTAATTATAAATACAAAGACAGATATATTGCAGCATTTAATTTAAGGGCTGATGGAAGTTCCAAGTTTGGAGAAAACCAGAGATGGGCATATTTTCCCAGTATGTCATTCGGATGGAGGTTCTCTGAGGAAGATTTTATTAAGAATTTAAAATTTGTTTCTGACGGAAAAATCAGAATCTCTTATGGCCAGGTGGGTAAAGAACCCAAAGGAGCATACGACAGACATGCTATCTTTAATACTGCAAATCCGAACCAGTATATCACGAACCAGATTATAGTGCCTCAGCAGGTTCAGTTATCTGAATTAAAGTGGCAAACCGTATCATCATGGAACTATGGTATTGATGTATCATTGTTCAGAAATAATGTGACAATTACTGCAGATATTTACAGTAAAACCACCGCAGACTTATTATGGAAAAACTATAATATTCCTAAATCATCGGGATTTACAAGGCTGAAATATTTCAATGGGGGTGAACTGGAAAACCAAGGCTGGGAATTTTTTACTAAAGTCAACATGATAAAAAGAGATGGTTTACTATGGAATATAAACTTTAATATTTCTCAGAATATCAACACCTTTATTTCATTTCCTGATAATTTTAATAACGAAGTTGCTACGTCAATTGGTAACGGTGTTTTCCCAAGGAGGGCAAATATCGGTGAGCCTATTGGTTCTTTCTATGGATTCAATTACCTTGGTGTTTGGCCATCTGATGAAGATGTGATAGCCACAAATGAAGATGGAGAAATTTTAAAGGATCCAAATGGCAACCCTATCCCCCTTTTTTATAAAGATGACTATGCGTTTAAAGGCGGAGATGCAATTTATGAAGATGTCAACCATGATGGTAAAATAGATATTAATGATGTCGTTTACCTTGGCGATTCAAATCCTGATGTGATTGGTGGCTTTGGTAGTGTTTTAGCATGGAAAAACTTCCGCATTAACGCACAAACACAATACAGAATGGGATTCCAGATAGTTAATGAGGTTGCAATGAATACTGAAGCCGCATTAGATAAGAATAATCAGAGTAAGGCGGTATTGTACAGGTGGAGAGTTCAGGGACAAGACGAAGAAGGTATTACGCCAAGAGCTTATCTGGACCACCTTGCCAATAATCTTGGTTCCGACAGGTTTGTGGAAGATGGAGATTTCCTCAGACTTACCAATGCCACAATTGCCTATAAACTTGGGAAAAAGACTGCTAAGAAACTAGGAGTAAGCAATCTGGAGTTTGCATTTACAATGAGAAGAGCCTTAACCTTTACAAATTACAGCGGACAGGATCCTGAAGTATCTCAAAGTGGTGATGATCCTTTCTGGTTCGGTACTGATAAGGCCAGAACTCCTTCTCCAAAATCATATTTAATTAGTATAGCAATAGGATTTTAATAAACAGCTATGAAAAAAATTATTTTATATATAGTAACTACAATTACCCTTTTGAGTGTTAATTCCTGCAGCGACTGGCTGGAATTAATACCTCCCGACGGATTGGTAAGAAACGAATACTGGCAAACAAAAGAGGACCTGAAGGCCACTCTCATGGGAGCTTACCAGGCATTTGCTCAATTAGACGAGATTTTATTTGAACTTGGAGAATTAAGAGGCGATATGATTGTTGATGACAATTCTCCTGCCTACCTTAGAAATATAATGGAGGGGAATATTTATCCCAATAACAATCTTACAAACTGGGCTGATTTCTATGAAATAATCAATTATGTGAACAATGTGCTTAAATATAATCCCATTATATTTGATATTGACCAGACTTATTCAGAATACCAGATGCTGGGAACAGAAGCTGAAGCCTTATTTATAAGATCTCTTGCTTATTTCTATCTTGTGAGGACTTTTAAAGATGTTCCACTGGTTTTGGAGCCCTCAGAATCTGATGATGTAGATTTCTTTCTGCCAAAATCCGCTGATACGACAATCCTCAGAATAATAAAGACTGATTTACTAAGAGCACGTCAGTTTGTAACAGGAGATTATGGAAGTCCTGAAGAAAATAAAGGGAGGGCGACAAAAGCAGCGATTAATTCCCTGCTTGCCGATATCAGTCTCTGGAACTTTGAATATGAAGATGTAATTAAATTTGTTGAAGCTGTTGAAGTCGATGAAAAAGACGATTATTTTCTGATGCAATCATCAAGTTGGTTTGAAATTTTCTACCCCGGAAACTCTTTTGAAGGGATTTTTGAGTTCCAATTTGACGCCTCATTGAATCAAAATAATAGTTTATACGATGAAACTTACAACGATAATTATTACCTGGCAAGCTTAAAAGCATTAGAACTTCTGGATATATCTAAAGAATTAAACAGGGGGAATGGTAGTATTAACTCCAATTTGAAAATCTGGAAATACTCCGGTGCTTATGCTGATGGTAAATCATTAAGGCCCAGTTCCGACAGAAAAAGCGGTAACTGGATAATTTATCGTCTTGGGGATCTTCTTCTTATGAAAGCCGAGGCTTTATCCCAGCTTTCACGTTTTGACGAAGCCCTTGAAATTGTTAACAATAACAGGGAAAGAGTAAGAACGGATCTTCTTTCTCCACCTTACACTGTAAATGCTTTTGAAGACATGATTCTTCAGGAAAGAGCAATAGAGCTCGCCTTTGAAGGAAAAAGATGGTTTGACCTCCTTAGAATGGGCAGAAGAAATAATTATTCAAGGAAATCAGAATTAATTGAAATCCTGATAGAGAATGTGCCATCGACTCAAAAGCTAGTGCTTGCATCTAAACTCACAAATCCTTACGGCTGGTATCTTCCAATTGAAGATGTAGAGCTTGAAAGAAATAAGAACCTAATACAGAATCCTTATTACGCTGATTTTACCAAATAGAATGAAGAATATTAACCATATATATATTAATGCAATGACTAAATCAAAATTTTTAACAAAAGTAAGTTTGTCATTGATTACACTGTTCATAATTATGTCTTGTGAGCGAGAATTAGAACCAGTAAGCTTCATTGACGAAAGCTACATCGCAATCTCTAAATTTATTGAGAATAATGATGAATTTTCTATGTTTTGGGAGGTGCTGGTTTATGGAAACCTTGATATTACTTTAAGCGCCTATAATCCATTCGGCAACGACGGATATACCGTTTTTGTCCCAACTAATGCTGCCTTTGAAAGGTTTATTAATCATTCACCTGAATACAACAGTTTTGAAGATTTACTCGCAGATGAATTTTTCGTATCTCTTTTGGGTAGGTACCACATTGTAAATAAAGAGATTAATACTAACGATTTCCCGTATGGAGCTTTACCAGACACAACGGCTTCCGGCGACTTACTTACAATTGGATTCAGTTCAGATTTAGATACAAGCTTCTATAAGATAAACAATGTTGCCCCTGTTATTGTGCCAAACCTTGAATTATCCAATGGAACAATTCATGTTATCAATGAGGTTCTCGAGCCTGTGGCCTATTCCAGTTTTGACTGGCTGAAAAAAAACGGAGATAATAATATTATAGTTCAAGCTTTGGAACTCACAAAATTGAATGACACATTGGGCGTGTACAGAAATAGTAGTACTGGAAATCTGGTAAACAATTATTACACTCTCCTGGTGGAACCAGATTCTTTATTTTTCAGTAAAGGTATTTTTACAATTGATGACTTAATTAACAGGTACAGTACTCCCGGTCTTGATTATGATGACCCTGAGAATATATTTTACCAGTTTGTAGCATATCATATTCTCGAAGGCAGTTATTTCTTAGATGAATTTGATGGCTCGAGGAATTACAACACCTATGCCTTCATTCCAATATCAATTTCTCAAGCTCTCGATATAAGGATAAACTATGGAGAAGACACAATTACTCTTGAAATTAATGATGGCGACACCACAGCAATTACATACAGAAGGTTAGATTATTACGCAAGTAATATTCTTTCTAAAAATGGAGCGATTCATAGGTTACGGGATATACTTGAACTCAAAACACCCTCGAGATCTACACGGACATTTCAGTTCTACGAAGAAAATGATATAAATGCTTTGAAGAAGATCCGTGCAGTTCATCCATTTGTTGATTCAGATGCTTTTGAATATTTCCACTGGACTGGCCCTGAAGAAATATTGTACGTAAAAGCACACGACACAGATAAGGCAAATAATGACGACTACATTGAAATAAAGGGAAATTTTACCATTGAATACACCATTCCCAAAGTTCTTCCGGGTAGATGGGAAATGATTATTCAAGCCGATGCTAATTCAAATCAAAATGCTAATATATGGGTATATGTTGATGGTAAGAAGCTTGGTAGTAGTTTTGACCTTACAAAGGGTGGCGATCCATATAAAAAGTTTTTAATAGGAACCGTTGAATTTTTAAATTATAGCGAACATACTATAACTGTCAGTTCGTTGATACCGGGAACACTCAAATGGGATTACCTTAGATTTGAACCAGTACAATAGACCATCATTTAATTAAAGAGTGAATGAAAACAATTAATATAATGAAAAGGATGATACCTAATAAAAGACATATATCTTCGATAATTTCAGGGATTATTATGATTTTTATTATGTCGTTCATTTTATCATGTCAGAAAGACTGGGATGAGCATTATCAATCTGATAGTCCAGATATTGAAATGAATGTTTGGGAAGCTGTAAAGCTTGAAAATGATTATTCAACATTCGTAGGATACGTTGAGGAGTTTAATCTTGACACATTATTCGGGGGAGACCAGCAATTTACACTGTTTATTCCTGATAATAATGCTTTTTCAAAGGCACCCGATTCAATAATCATTGATGATAAGGTTTTATCATATTTCATTTCCCCTACAATCTTCCTCGTTAACAACGTAGAAGATAGCAGGCTTTTGCAAACAATTTCAGGCAAGTTTGCCCGTGTTGTGAAAAGTAATGGAAATTTTTTATTTGAGGGAAATGATATTACTTTCAGCAGTCCTCTGTTTAACAATGGTAAATTCTATGAAATTGAAAACTTCTCTTTACCATCAATGAACTTATTTGAATATATTTCAACCTTCATTCCCGTTTTAAAAGATTACATAAAGTTAGCAGACTCTGTTTTCCTTGATAAAACTTTAAGCACACCGGTTGGCTTTGATGAAAATGGCAATACTATATATGATAGTATATTTACCACAGTTAACAATTTTGAAGACAGAATCTTTCCCGTAGGCCTTGAGTCGCGGGATAATTATGCCTCTCTTATTTTCTTTAACGATGAACAGTACCGCAATGCCCTTAATAATATGGCTGTGAAATTGGGTGGTGAATCAAGCACTTATGAAGACATACCACTTGAATGGCAGTATAGCGTACTTATTCCAAATTATCTAAAAATAGGATTTTTTAAAAATAGCTTAAGCTACGAAGAATTATCAGCAGGCAATTTGGTGAACATTAGTGGTGAAATTGTAGAAATTGAACCTGCAAATATTAATGCAGAATCAAAATATATATGCAGCAACGGAGTTGTATACAATTATAAGGAATTTGAGGTTCCCGATTCATTATTTTTTGGCTCCAACAAAATTGAAGGGGAGGAATTAATAGATTCTATAGGCTCATTTTTATATGCCTGGAAGGACGAGGTGAAAGTGACCGGAGAGATAGTAACCCCTCAATATTCACCATCCATTTTTGCTTCTGAAGGCGCATCTGTAGTAGTACCCTTACCCTCAAATTTTTCAGGAGAATATACTGTTGAATTTAAATTCAAGAACATCTTCCCTGGAAGACACAGGTTATTATGGCGTGCAAATTACCGCCCATCAGGTGTTTACGCAATATATGTAAACGATGAGAAAATAGGGGAATTTGACAATTTCTATTTAAGAAATTCCGTGATAAGTGTAACCGGAGAAAGATTTGCCCCGGATAACGGTTTCAACTCAAAAGATTTCTTGGTGGAAAATATAGATGAATTCGGTGAGGTAACTATAAAATTTGAATACCTTGGAAAAGGTGTGCAATCGAATAATGGGTTCAATATAGATTATATATCATTAATACCTGAAGCTAATAAGTAACAAGATGAAGTATAAAATGACAAAAAGAATATTCTCATTTTCTATTTTAATATTCACATCGGCTCTATTCCTGATGCAGAATTTAAGCGCACAAAACTCTATTCTTGTTAAAGGTATAGTTGTGAATGACAAAAATGAGGCTGTTCCCGGAATAGCCATTAGTATTGAAGGGGTTACCGGAGCACCTGAAATAACTGATGAAAATGGAGAATTCAGTATTTCATCCGAAAAAGATCAGTTCTGGTTATTTGTTTCACCTGTTAATCTGTATAAAAGTAAAAAGGTCTTTATTGATAATACTGAATTTATAAAAATCAGATTAAGTAGTTTAGACCTTACTGATGGTTACGATGAAATAATTGATATTATTGATCCTAAACTCCGAAGGAATTTTATTGGATCACAGTCAACTATTGATCTCGATAATATCAGACAAATCCCATATCAGACTACAGATCAATTTCTTGCATCAAAGGTTGCAGGATTGTACTCAGTAAATCACTCTGGGATGCCAGGAGATGGTGCCGTTTCTTATCTGAGAGGAATAAAATCACTAAATACCAATAATCAACCATTGTTTATTATCGACGGACTGCCACTTGAAGAACCGGGCATCTTCAATTCAAGTATCAGCGGACATTCCTATAATCCGCTTTCCAGCCTTGATCCTGCAGATATAACAAATATTACAGTACTTAAAGATTTTAGCAGAAGTGCACTTTACGGTATGAGAGGTTCAAATGGAGTGGTACTGATTGAAACTCTTAAACCTACAGAAGTCCAGACCAGTATAGATTTCTCAATGCGCACAGGTATTGGCAGTATACCACGGTTTTTGCCTCAACTTGATAATAATAATTATAAAACTTACGCAAAGGAAGTATTGCTATCTTCCGGAATGTATGAAGAAGATTTCCCTGAATTATTCCCGGGTTTGTATATGGATGAAAATTCGGAAACCTATTATATGTATAATAACGATACCAGATGGCAAGAGGAAATTTACTCACAAAGTGTTCTTAAAGACATATTCTTTAAGATCAGGGGTGGAGACGAGATTGCTAAGTATGGATTATCGGTAGGATATCTTGACCATGAAGGAGTTATATCAACTACTGACTATACCAGGTTTAACATCAGGTTTGTCGGCACATTTAATATATTTCAATGGCTTAAAATGTATATCAGTTCTAACCTGAGTACAAATACCGCTATCTTAAAAGAGTCGGGACTTTCTACTCAAACAAGTCCTGTACTAACAAGCCTCAGGAAAAATCCATTGATGATACCCTACCAGTTTGACGATTCCGGCAATCAGCTGATAGAACTCGAAGACGTAGAAGAGTTCGGGGTGAGCAACCCGCTTGCAACCATAGATTTATTCGAAGCAACACATAAGAATTACAGGTTTCTGACTTCGTTTCGTATTGAAGGAGAAATAAGCCCTTCCTTGAAAATTAATTCAGTGTTTGGATTAAACTCCAATGCTATGAAAGAAAGTATATTTCTTCCAAACCTGGGGATGGAGCTATATTTTAACAAAGAAGCTTATAATGCTTTCAAATCATTCAATAATTACCTCGGATCTTTCTCTAACGACAATTACCTGAGTTATAACAAAGATTTGTCACCCATACAAAATATTACGGCATCGCTTGGGATAAGAGGTGAGGTTAATAAATTCCAGGAGGACTGGGGAATATCAATGAATTCAAATGAAAACGATGAATACCGGTCTTTGCAAAGCGGAACATCTTATCTAAGACAAATGGGCGGCTTTTCTGAGAATTGGAACAGGATGGCGATATATAGTTCCGTGAATTATACTTTACTTGACAAATATATGGCAGGGGTTTCTGTTTCGACAGAGAATTCAACCAGAATCGGATTGGAAAGTGATAATACTATCTTTATTAATAACATTCCTTTTGGCGTCTTTTACTCCGCCAGTTTAGCCTGGAGAATCTCTTCAGAAGATTTTTTCAATAGCTTATCTATGATAGACGATATGAAAGTGAGAATGAGCTATGGCAAGGCCGGTAATGACGACATAGGGAACTATAATGCGCTCAATTATTATGTGCTTACTCATTACCGTGAATCAACGGGCATGATCCCGGGTGCACCTTCGGATCAAAAACTGAGTTATGAATCATATTACCAGATGAATGCTGGTTTGGATCTGGCAATGTATGGAAACCGCCTCAGATTAAATTTTGATATGTACTCGAACCGAACAGAGGATATGCTTACTTATGACCTGCAAACACCTTACATTGGATATGAATATATACCTATAAATGACGGAACTCATTTAAATAAGGGCATCGAAGTAAATCTGCAAGCCAGACCTGTTAGTGGCCGTATTAAATGGGACATTGGTCTGAATTTCTCTATAATTACCTCAGAAGTTACTGAGTTGCTGCAAGGTGACATTATTACTGCTTTTGAAGGCGGGGAGTTTATTACTTCTGTAGGAAATTCTCTGTTAAATTTTTACGGATACAATTTTGAAGGTGTTTTAACTACAACTGAAGATGCAAATAATGCTAATCTGGTTAATTCCGCAGGTATTCCATTCATGGCTGGAGATGCTAAATTTACAGATATCTCAGGACCTGAAGGCACACCTGATGGAGTGATAAATATCCATGACAAAACTATTATTGGATCACCATTGCCAGAAATGTTTTTCGGTTTAACAAATAACTTTAAATATGGTAAATGGTCTTTGGAAACTTCATTACAATTAGTTTATGGAAACGAAATATTTAATTATATAAGATACCAAAATGAAAAGATGTCTGATTTGTCAAACCAAAGTACCAATGTGCTACAAAGGTGGCATTATGAGGGACAGAATACCACTGTTCCAAGGGCAAGTTTCGATGATCCGGTTGGCAACTCAGATTTTTCATCAAGATGGATCGAAGATGGTAGTTACATAAGACTAAAAGATATTACCCTGGCCTACACAATACCTGACAAATTCCTTGCATTCAGAAATGCACAGTTATTTGTAACCGGAACTAACCTGTTGACCTTAACAAGATATCTGGGTTACGACCCCGAGTTAAGTTATTCTTTCAGTACAGTTTCACAGGGAATAGACTATGGTTTGACTCCACAAATAAAAACAATTGTAATTGGATTTAAAGTAGGATTATAATAATTAAAATCTGAAAGAAAATATTATGACTTTAAGAATGATTTCAAAAATAATGTTAAAACGGGGCGGTGTATTCTTATTTGCTCTGTTTGCTTTTTCTTCATGCGAAGAATTTTTTCATCCCAGTCAGGGACTTATTGTTCCTGAAGACGAGTTTTTAACCGACTGGAGTGAATATCGTGCCGCTGAATTAGGATTATATTCTTTACAACAGGAACTTATTGATCAGCTTGTTGTATTGGGTGAATTAAGAGGTGATTTGCTTGAAATAACGGATAATGCTGACAATGATCTTATTGAGATATATAATTTCAACATCTCCAAAGAGAATAAATATGCCTCACCATATAATTTTTACAAACTAATTGCAGCCTGCAATAAATTAGCTCTTGCACTGGAAACCAACAGGCCGGAAATTTCGGATTTTTCTTCAGCTCCCAATTCCTACGACAGATTATATGGAGAGGTTTTAAGTATGAGGGCATGGGCTTATTTCAACGCAGTTAGAATTTATGGTAAAATTCCTTATATATGGCCCAGTCTTACCACTGTTGTGGAAATTGAAGAATATGTAAACGGTTCTTATACCTATATTGATTCCTTTGATATTGTATTCCATTTAAATGGTTATGATAACGATACTATTTACAATCAGGTTAAAGAGCTTGACAAAACCTTTATTGAAATGCCTGCCTTAATCGACACACTTACAGAAGAGTTGACGACAAAGGTTAAAACGGTAGGTGTAATTCACCATATTTATAATGGCGATCTTACATGGGATGCAACCGTTTGGAACCAGAATGCCTATAAATTTCTCCTTGGACAACTATACCTTTATGAGGGAGATTTAACAAGATCTTTGGATTATTTTTATCATTTTCTATACAATACAGAATCGGAAACTAGCTCTATAAAATATGGTCTGGACAAGAAATTTTCTAATAAAAACTGGAAAAATATCTTTACCGGCATTGACCTTGATGAACATATTTATACTCTTTGGTTTAACAGAACTTACCAACAGCAAAACGGTCTCCAATCATTGTTTTCTCTGGAATTCCCCAATAAATATCAACTTAAGCCTTCTGGTATAGCTATCAAGGCCTGGGAATCTGTTTGGGATGAAATGATCGTGACAAAAAACTTGACTAACCCGAATCTGACCATTACTGAGGAACCGGGTAAGCCCGGAGACTTTTACCGGGGGCACGGGGTTTCATTTGGATATATCAAGAATGGCTTTTTAATGGAAAATAATGATGCAGAAACCATGCTTGAACATAAACGACTTGGTAATACAACCGAAGTTGAAAATATGATGAATGGTGTTGATACGGTAGTATATAAGTACACAATCGGGAAAAACAGCTTTGACAGTGATGCTAATTTTATTGTTTACAGGGCAGCAAGTGCTCACCTCTATGCTGCAGAAATTTACACTTATTTAAAATTTGATGACGAGGGCGTTATTAAAACAAATATTCCAGAAGGCATATTAATTCTTAACAATGGTTCTTATGCAGAGATAGAGGGCCAACTTGGAGTAAGGGGACGTGTAGGTTTTGGAGATGGTGATGAGGCAATATCAAGTTCAAATGTTATTTACGAATTTGATCCATTCACGAACCAGATTATCGGTTATACTGATTATACTGGAAACCTTCCGGCCAAACAACAATATTTAGAAGAAAAAATCATTGATGAACGCGCCCTTGAATTAGCGTATGAAGGAGAAAGATTTTATGATCTGATAAGAGTTGCGAAAAGAAGAAACGATAATTCCTACCTGGCAGATAAGGTGGCTGAAAAATTTAAGGGTCCACAAAAAGAAGTAATACGGGCCAGATTGATGGACGAGACGAATTGGTACATCAATTATTTTGATAATTATTAAGTTATCCCTTTACTCTATTCTTTTGATAATTAACCGGAGTAATATTATATTTCTCCCTGAAGCATTTGACAAAATAAGAAGGACTATTAAAACCTGTCATATAGCTAACTTCCTTAATGCTATAGTCCTGCGTTTCCAACAGTTCTGCAGCCTTTACTAATCTTAAAACATTAACGAATTCAACAGAAGTATGTCCTGTTAATGCTTTAATCTTTCTGTATAATTGTGTGGTCCCAATGTTTAAATTTTCTGCCAGCTTGCTAACATTGAAATCAGAATTCAGAATATTTTCCTCAATTATCTCCTTTACTTTATTAAGGAACTTATCGTCTTTTGACAATACTTTATCATCTTTCCCCAAAATCACATAGTTTGAACTTTGATAGTTCTCTCTGATCTTATCTCTATTGGTCAATAGTTGTTCGATATGAGCTTTAAGCACGTCTATCCGAAAAGGCTTAACCACATAGCCATCTGCACCTGCCTTATAGCCCGATATTTTAAAATCGGGTGAATCTTTAGCCGTTAACAGGATAATAGGAATATGAGAAGTAGCTTCACTTTCTTTAACTACTTTACAAAATTCGATACCATCCATTTCTGGCATGGCTATATCACATACAATAATATCCGGTACTATTTCATTGGTTATATTAACTCCCTCTCTACCATTCTCAGCATCGTTTACCAAAAATTGATCGGAAAGACTCGATTTAAAAAAGCTCCTTAATTCTGAATTATCATCAATAAAAAGTAATCTTGGCCTATCTGAGCCTGAATCCTCCAACTCAGGATTATCATTTGAGTCGTTGAACTCACTTAATATAGCCTTATTTCCAGGGATATTTTGAAGTTCTTCATCCTTCTTTGAAATTTTCACTGTATGAAGATTAGTGGGGATGAATACACTAAATGTATTTCCTTTCCCTATTCCTGAATCCAGACTAAGATGACCCATATGTAATTCCACAAGGGATTTTGTCAATCCCAATCCAATCCCACTCCCTATACTGCTCTCTGATAAAGTATAAAACCTTTCAAATATCTTTTCCTGCTTATCTTCCGGAATTTCTTTTCCATCGTTAAAGACATGAATACAAAAATATTCCTGTGAAATTCCTTTATGTGATATATCCATGTTCTTCAACTCACAACTAATCATTATATTACCCTCATTGTATGTATACTTGATAGCATTAGATAATAAATTATACATTATCTGCTCAAGCTTTGCAGGATCGAAATATATTTTAATGCTATTTTCCGGAACTGTAACATCAAGGTTAATATTCTTTTCTTCACGCATAGAATCGAAGCTGCTAATGATTTCAAGAATAAATTTTCCTATATCCTTTCTCTCTACTCTCAAACTTAACTTCCCTGCTGCCAATTGTCGAAAATCAATAATCTGATTTACAAGACGCAAGAGGATGTCGGAATTTCTTATTGCTGTTTTTAACTGCTTAGCTATGAAATAATCCTTATCCTTAATTTTTTCGAGTGATGCTTCAAGCGGCCCTAAAATAAGAGTTAATGGCGTCCTGAATTCATGGGAAATATTTGTAAAGAATCTTAGCTTAGATTCATTTAGTTCCTTAAGAGTTTCCTTTTCCATCTTTTCAATTGTCAAGGAGTGCCTCAACCTTTCGCGATGCAGTAATAAGTATGTAATTCCACTAAACACTAAAATTGTGAGCATCAGAAACATTAACTTTGCAAAAATTGTTAACCACCAGGGAGGTAATACAATAATTTCTAATTCCTTATAATAATCCATCCAAACATCATCAGAATTACCTGCTCTCATTCTAAGATTATAGTCTCCGGGATTAAGGTTAGTATATCTTACAAATCCTTGTTTTGCTTGTATTCTTGCAAATTCATTATCAAATCCTTCAAGCATATATTCAACCATATTTTCTGAAGGATTCTCATAATGAATGGCCGCGAAATGAATCGACAAATCTGAGTCCTTGTAGCTAAGAACGATTTTATTCGTATAATTTACGGCTTTTTCCAGAATAATATTCCCATTCACTTCTTCACCAATTTCAACACTCTTCTGATAAATCTGGAAATCTGTAAGAAAGATCTTTGGAGAGACCAGGTTTTGATTAATTGTACCAGGATTAAATCTTGTAAATCCATTTCTGCCTCCAAAATACAAATAGTTATCCGAGGCGATAAAATATGAATTTACCATAAATACATTTCCCTGAATGCCATCTGATGGTGAGAAATTAGTAAACTTTCTATCAATCTGATCATATCTTGACAATCCATTATTGGTACTGATCCACAAATTACCTTCCGGGGCTGAAATAATTCCAAAAACATCGATCCCTATTTTGTCTGCTTCATTACTAAATGACTCTACATGCTTTGTACCAGGATGAAGAATATTTATCCCGGCACCCTGTGTTCCGGCCCAGATACTACCGTCGTAAAACTCAAACAGACAATTTATTTCGTTTGCTTTTATCCAGGATTTAGGATCAGCAGAGGCGATATAGCGGTTAAAACTAATTTCAGAAATTCCCAGACTATCATAACTTAAGCTGGAGTATTTCTTAACTAACTTGTTAACGCCTCCACTTTGAGTGCCAATCCAGAAGTTATCTTCCGTATCAAGAAGAAAGGACGTAATGACATTGTCAGATAAAGATGATACATCATTCTTTTTATTAGTCAAATGATAAAATTTTCCCTGATCCCTACTATCAACAGGCAGCAAATATAATCCATTATAGGACCCAACCCATAGGTTATAATTTTCATCAACAAATATTTTTCTAATAATTCCAGTTTTTTCATCAGACAAGTAGCGCTTAAAATCCCATTTCTTATTGCTTATCTCACCCCTTATCAAACCATAACTTGTTGCAAGCCAATAAATATTCTCTCCTTCTTTTTGTATATCCCAAACAGATTTATAGGATTTCTCTTCTGTCTCAAATTCAGGAATTATTATTGATTTAAAACTTGCATTATCTTCCAAATCCTCATTTTTTATTAAAAAAAGCCCTTCTTCTTTTGTACCAATCAATATTTCATCTTCCGATTCAGAAAAACAAAAAACAGTATTGCTTTTTAGTGAAACAGGATTTGAAGGATCATAGCGGTAAGTAGTAAATCCTTTATCCAATAAATTTAAAACACTAAGCCCCTGCCCATCTGTCCCTACCCAAAGATTCCCACTGAAATCTTCAGCAATTGATAAAATATTGTTACTGATTAATGAATTTTGAATTTTAGGATTGTAAGTAAATCTACTAATCATGCCTTCCTTATCATATTTTATCAAACCAGATTGCCGAGTTCCAATCCATAAATCATTATTAGAATCAATCAGTAATGTATTTACTTTAATTTGTCTAAGTCGCTTTAAATACTCCTGACTTTGTGTATTTGAATTATATTCAATAACTCCCCTATTAGTTGCAAAATATATTATTGCTCCATCCTTTTCATGTACATCATTTACTAAACCAGTAATAATGATTTCTTTATATACTCTTAAATGAAAAATACTGTCACTTATATTCTCAGGCCGGGCAAATGAAACTTTAGTTTGAAGTTTGCCCTCCTCATCTCTACCCCTATTAGTAAAAATGAATTTATCAGATAAATGTTCAAAATTCCTAACACCACTACTAATCTGACCACCATCCATCCCTAATATTTTCAATTCCTTAAATTCACTGGTGTTATTAGAATCAGAACCTGAATTCAAAGAATGATAAAACACTCCATTGAAAGATCCAACAAATAAATAATCGTTAAATTCTGTAAAATAAAATTGTATTCGCAAATTAATATCTATACGTGGCAGCTGGAAACGAGAAAAATTGTCATACTCTTTATTATATTTAGCTATTCCATTTCTGGTAGATATCCATAATTCATCATTTGAATCCAAAAAAGAATTCTGGCATTGTTTTGCAGGAATAGAAGTGGAATCGTCAAGTATTGGTAAATATGTCTTGAAATTATATCCATCATAACGGATCAGACCATCCCATGTGGAAAACCATACAGAGCCATCTGAGTGAGTAGAGATTGCATTAATGGTACCATTATGTAGTCCATCCATTGTAGTAATCCTGCTAAAATCAAGACTTTGCCCTGTAGAATAAATTGAAAAAAACAGGAGTGCAATAGTAAAATTAATTTTGCCCCTAATCATTTTAAAGAATATTTTCAACCAATGCTCCATGGAACAAAATTAACTTTGTAATGTATATAATCAAAATTAGAAGATTTATTCTGTCTGGAAGTCAGCCTTTATCCCAATAACAAGTATATCGTCAACCTGCTCCTCATTTCCCTTCCAGTCTTCAATGTTTTCTTCAAGATAATATTTCTGCCTTTCGAGATCTAGTTTATGAACAGTAAGTAAAAGGTGCCTGAATCGCCTGTATTTATATTTATTTCCAGCCGGTCCTCCAAATTGGTCAGCAAAACCATCGCTGAAAATATAAAACATATCATCTTTTTGAAGTTTTAATTTATGGCTTGAGAACTTCTTCATATCCACATCAAAAAATTCAATATCTGCACTAATTGAAAAACGATCTCCCTTAATTTCTATGAGCTTATCATCTCTAATTAAATAAAGTGGGTTAATCGCTCCGGCAAATTCCAAAGTTAACTCTTCCTTATCTATGATGCAAAAAGCCAAATCCATTCCATCACTTAAAGAAATATTTCCTCCTTTTCCAAAAATTTCCTGAATATTATCATTTAAATAATTTAGAATAATTCCTGCATCCTCTATTTCAGGTATACTGGTAATTTTACGAAATAATTCTAAACCAATTAAGGACATAAATGCACCAGGTACACCATGACCCGTACAATCTACAGCTGCAACAAATACTTTGTTTCCTTTTTCCGAAATCCAATAGAAATCACCACTTACGATATCTTTTGGTAAATGCATAATAAATGATTTCGGTAATATTTTCTTGAAGTCTTCTGGAGTTACAAGAATTGCTTTTTGAATCCTTTGGGCATAATGAAGACTGTCTTCAATATTCTTATTTCTATAACTAAGTAAATCCTTTTGCCTTGAAACTTCTTTAGCAACAAATTCATTTTCTCTTAATATACGATTAGATTTTCGCAGTGCACTTGTCTTTAATTGAAGTATTAAATAAAATAGAAAAAGAATTATAAAAACATATGTAAAATATGCAATCCTGGTTCGCCAAAACGGGGCTTCAAAAATCATCATAAATGATGATGTACTTTTACTCCAAATACTCTCTCCTGAATTACTCCTTAGCTTAAAAGTATAAGATCCTGGCCAAAAATATCCTTTGCTATCAACATAATTTATAATGACCCCTGAAGATGAAGGTTCACTCTCAAGGGAAAATACATCTCTCTCAATAATCTTACTATTCAGACTGTGAGAAGAGCTCACAATTCCATCTGAAGTAAGGGCAAAAATTAATATAATTTTTACAAAAATTTTAATCATACAACAAATACATCACTTTAGAAATCTAATTTCCTCATACAAAAAAATATTGGAGTCAAGAATTATGATAGGCTCTGGCTCCAGATTTTCTTATCAATTTATTGTAATGATCAGATGGGGATTTAAGGCAAGTACCCAAGTTATAAGAATCCCAGCTTGAATTGATTTTTTCTATAATATCCTTACTCATACAAACAGGATTTGGCCAATCTCTTTTAAAGTGGTCATTCTCAAGATTCTTAGATGTCCCGTCAAGAATCAACATCGGATCATTGCTATGTACGCTTATACGCAAAATATCCCTTTCCGGTTCCATATTATTGAGAAAATACCAAAAAAATTCTTTAAATGATTGCAAATCTACGTTTTCATCACTCATCAGAAAGATACTGCAGTCTTTTAATTCATTAATATTCTGAATCTTATGACTAATATCAGGTAGACTATAATCAGTATGTTTTTTTATCTCTAATAGTGCTATTTTAGGTGCAGAATTATCTTTTGAGCTTAATAATCTGACATTTTTAATTTCAGGTTGATCACTCAAGACTAAAGTTGTCTTTCTATTGTATTTTAACCTTATAGGTTTTTCGACGAATTCCTCCTCGGTTTTTCTAGTAAGATCAATCCCAAGTTTACCACCAATTCCTGTAAAATCTGAAGAATGATCAAGGACATCTAATGGGCCAGAAGAAATTACTAAATCAGAAATAATGTTGATCATTTGCAATTTTTCATAAATCTCTCCCAGATTATGAATATTAACATCTTTATCTACTACTATTAAAACCTTATTAAACATCATTTGTCCGGCTCCCCATAAGGCACTCATTATTTTCCTGGCCTGACCTGGATAAGATTTGTCAATGCTTACTATGGTCAGGTTATGCGCTACTCCTATTTCAGGAATATACATATCGACCAATTCGGGAGCGACTGTTTGTTGAATTGGCATTAAGAAAATTCTCTCTGTTGCCTTTGCTATCCAGGCATCTTCCTGTGGAGGTATACCAACAAGTGTGGCAGGATAAATTGCATTTTTCCGATGTGTAATACAAGTTACATGAAATTTAGGATAATAATCTTCCAAAGAATAAAATCCGGTATGATCACCAAAAGGGCCTTCAATTATTTTTTCCTCAGATGGGTCCACATAACCTTCAATTATTATCTCTGAATCTGCAGGAACACTAATCTTCTGTGATATGCATTTTACCAAAGGAACAGATTTATCTCTTAAAAATCCAGCTAATAATAGTTCATCGATATTCTCGGGCAGAGGTGCGGTAGCACTATAAGTTATGGCCGGATCACCACCCAATACAACAGCCACTGGCATTTTTTTTCCCAGCTCTTTATACTTCTCATAGTGATTTGCTCCGGTTTTATGTCGATGCCAGTGCATACCGGTAGTATTCTTGTCAAAGATTTGCATCCGGTACATCCCTACATTTCTTTCTCCACTTTCCGGATCGTGAGTAAATACCAGTGGTAATGTAACAAAACGACCACCGTCAAATGGCCAGGTTTTCAAAACAGGAAAAATATTCAGATCCGGGTCTTCATGAATTACTTGCTGACAGTCAGCTTTCCCCTTGTGCTCTGTTGGGAAGTATCCTCCTATTCTGGCAAGCTGAGGTAAAATAGCAAGCTTATCAAAAAAGCCTTTTCGGGGCTCTTTGATATTATTAAAAACATCTCGTAGCCTTTTTTCAACATCATTTATTTCCTCAGCACCTAACGCGAGTGACATTCTTTTCTGTGAACCTAGCATATTTGTAATTACCGGAAAATCAGTACCCGTATTTAAAAATAACAATGCTTTACCTCCATCTGATAATTTTGAAAAGCGATCGGTAATTTCAGGGATCTCAAGAACAGGATCAACAAAACTGTCTACACTCAGAACTTCTTTTCTATCCTTTAAAATCTCTATAAATGCTGAAAGGTTTTTATAAGCCATCTAAATTAATTTTCGGACTAAGGTACTAAAATTCGTCTCGACAAATTTCATCTTATAAGCTTTATGATAGTTTTAACCAAAAAAAACGGCTCTTGGAGCCGTTTTTTGAATACTATGTTCAAGAATACTATTTAGAACCCGAAGCAACTTTTTCCAGCATTGCTGTAGTAAGCGATTTAGGTCTTTCCAGTGGATAACCAAGAGCTCTGTCCCAAACAATATTGGCGCCAACTCCAATTGCCCTTCCAATAGCAAACATTACAGTATAAAATTCATATTCTGTCACTCCATAATGCCATTGAATAACACCTGATTGAGCATCAACATTAGGCCATGGATTCTTCGCCTTACCCTGCTCTGTTAAAATCGGAGGAACAACTTTATATAAAAGATCTGTATAGCTAAATAAAGGATCATCTTTCATATTTCTTAATGCAAATTCGCGTTGTATGCTATAGCGTGGATCTGTTTTTCTTAAAACCGCATGGCCATAACCTGGTATCACGTTACCTGAATTTAGTGTATCCCATACAAATTTACGCATTTCATCTTCTGAAGGAATTTTGCCTAACATATCCTTATGCACGCCCTGAATCCAACGAAGAACTTCCTGATTTGCTAATCCATGTAAAGGACCTGCAAGTCCATTTACCATAGCAGAAGTAGATAAATACATATCTGATAATGCACTGGCTACAAGATGTCCTGTATGTGCGCTAACATTACCACTTTCATGATCGGCATGCAGAATTAAATACATCCTGGAAACATCATCATAAGGTTTTTCAATGCCCATCATATTGGCAAAATTTGAACCAATATCCAAAAATGGTTTTGATTGAATTCTATCTCCACCTTTATAAAGCTTCCTGTAAATATAGGCACCTATTTCAGGTAATTTTGCAATCATATTCATGAAATCCTCATAGGTAGAATCCCAATAGTCCATTTTACTAATACCCTGATTATATTTATGACTAAAGCAAGACTCTCTTGACAGAGCCAAAATAGCAGAAGAAAACATAGCCATAGGATGACTGTTAGATGGAAAAGCATCAAGTACTTCATAAACATAACGAGGTAGAATTCTTCGTTTATTCAACTCAAAAACCACATCGGTAGCTTCAGTTTCTGTTGGCACATCACCTGTTAACAGTAAATAGATCAAACCTTCTACATAGGGCATTTCTGAGCCCTCAGGTTTTGGTAATTTCTCAAATACTTCGGGTAGAGTATAACCTCTATAACGAATGCCTTCGTTTGGGTCAAGATATGAAATATCTGTGACGAGAGATTTAACACTTCTCATTCCGCCAATTGCCTGCCCAATTGTTACTTCTCCTACTACTTTATCACTATGCTCCTTTAGTAATTTTGTTGTTCTTGGTCTCCATTCCTGAATCTTGTCATAGAGTTTTTCTTTGAGTGTAACTGACATATTATTGTATTTTTAGTTTAAATGAGTTCATGATTCTAATCATATAAAAATATAAAAAAAAAACTAATATCCCTAGATAAATGTGATTATGAACATATGTTTAAAAACTCAAATAAACTGCACATCCGGTTGAATTTATACTGTATAAAACATTGTTTTTCTATCAGTTACAGAAATGGAAAAGCACTGTGAAAACTTAAAAACAGCTCACTAATTTATTTGAATAAAATATTTTTTTAATATAAAATATCGAATTGCAGAATTAATCTCATCACAAATAAAAAAAGGCGCTCAAATAATTGAGCGCCTTGCTATATAAATTTTAGATTATATTACTTTTCGAAACCATAGACTGCATCATCTCCAAGTTCCTCTTCAATACGAAGCAGCTGGTTATATTTAGCGATACGATCGGAACGACTTAATGAACCTGTTTTAATCTGACCGGAATTTGTTGCAACTGCAATATCAGCAATTGTTGAATCTTCTGTCTCACCTGAACGATGAGAAGTAACAGATGTGTATCCGGCTCTGTGAGCCATTTCAATTGCATTAAGTGTTTCTGTAAGGGTTCCTATTTGATTTACTTTAATCAGGATAGAATTAGCAGCAACCAAATCGATACCTTTTTTAAGGTACTCAACATTTGTTACAAATAGGTCATCTCCAACAATCTGACATTTATCACCGATCTTTTCCATTAAAACTACCCAACCGTCCCAATCAGCCTCATCCATTCCGTCTTCGATTGAATCGATAGGGAATTTCTCGATTAATTCTGCCAGATAAGCAGCTTGTTCCTCAGAATTTCTTTTTGCACCATTTTCGCCTTCGAAAAGACTGTAATCATATACACCATTCTTATAAAACTCAGAAGCAGCGCTATCGAGTGCAATAGAAACCTCTCCGCCTTCTGATTTTCTTCCAGGCTTATAACCTGCATTTTCGATAGCTTTGATAATTGAATTAAGTGCATCTTCAGTACCATCCAGATTAGGAGCAAAACCACCTTCATCTCCAACGGCAGTGCTTAAACCTCTGGCTTTTAGAACAGCCTTTAATGAATGAAAAATTTCTGCCCCCATTCTAAGTCCCTCGCGGAAAGAAGTAGCTCCAACCGGACGAATCATAAATTCCTGAAATGCAATAGGAGCATCAGAATGTGAACCTCCATTAATAATGTTCATCATTGGAACAGGTAATGTTTTTGCGTTCACACCTCCAATATATCGGTAGAGTGGAAGATCGTGATACTGAGCAGCAGATTTTGCAACGGCTAGAGATACACCAAGCATGGCATTTGCACCAAGTTTAGCTTTAGTTTTTGTGCCATCAACAGCGATCATTTTATTATCGACACCAACCTGATCGAAAGCACTCATACCTATTAATTCCTTAGCGATAATAGTATTTACGTTTTCAACAGCCTTAAGAACGCCTTTTCCCAAATATCTTTTCTTATCACCATCTCTTAATTCAAGTGCTTCATTTTCTCCTGTTGATGCTCCGGAAGGTACAGCTGCACGACCTACATCGCCGCTGGAAAGTGTAACTTCGACTTCAAGTGTTGGATTTCCTCGTGAATCGAGTATTTCTCTTGCGTGAATGTCTACTATTTGTCCCATAATATTTATTAATTTATTGTATGAATATTTCAAAAAAAAGGGATAAAGTTAAAATTAAGCTTTATCCCTTGAAATTGTATTTCTCAGATATTAATTTTTCATTAAGATTCTTTCTTGTCTTCTTCCTCTTCGCTTTTCTTATCTTCTTCCTGTACTTCAGTTACAGGCTTATCAGCAGGAGTCTCTTCAACAACTTCAGCCTCAGCAACTGGTTCTTCCTTAACTTCTGCTTCAGGTTCTACATTCTCAGAAATCTCAGCTTTATCATCTTCCTCAACAACTTTGGCATCTTCAATTAATTCATCAGTAACTTCATCTGCTTCATCTGCAACATCAACATCAACATCAACATCAGTTTCAACTTCTTTTTTAGATGAACCGCTACTTTTTCTGCGTCGACGTGTACTGGTTTTTGGAGCAGTACTTTCTGAGACAAGATTATCGTTATAATCTACAAGTTCAATAATTGCCATTTCAGCATTATCACCTAACCTGCTTCCTAATTTAATTATTCTGGTATATCCACCTGGACGATCAGTAATTTTCTGTGAAATCTCTCTAAATAGCTCACTAACAGCATCCTTATCTTGCAGATAAGAAAAAACAATCCTTCTGGAATGTGTAGAGTCATCCTTTGCTTTTGTAAGTAATGGCTCAACATATGAACGCAAAGCTTTAGCTTTAGCAATAGTTGTTGTTATTCTCTTATTCATTATCAGAGAAGTTGCCATATTTGACAGCATTGCTTTTCTGTGTGCAGGTTTCCTGCCTAAATGATTGAAACTCTTTCTATGTCTCATTTTCTCTTAATCCTTGTCTAGTTTAAACTTTGCTATATCCATTCCAAAATTCAGGCTCATTGAAGATAAAAGTTCTTCAAGTTCTGTAAGTGATTTCTTTCCGAAATTTCTGAATTTAAGAAGATCATTCTTATTGAATTTCACCAAATCACCTAATGTATCAACCTCTGCAGCTTTAAGACAGTTTAATGCCCTAACGGAAAGGTCCATATCAACGAGTTTGGTTTTAAGTAATTGTCTCATATGAAGCACTTCTTCATCAAATTCTTCATTAGCAAATTTCTCATCAGAATCGAGAGTAATTTTCTCGTCGGAGAACAACATGAAGTGATAAATAAGAATCTTTGCTGCTTCTTTTAAAGCTTCCTTAGGATGAGCAGAACCATCGGTTTCTATTTCAACCACAAGCTTCTCATAGTCTGTCTTTTGCTCAACGCGGTAATTTTCTACTGCGTATTTTACATTTTTAATTGGGGTAAAAATCGAGTCGATGGAAATTAACCCAAATTCAGGATCAATAGGTTTATTTTCATCGGCAGGAACATAACCTCTTCCTTTATTAATGGAAATTTCCATTTGTAATTTTACATCAGGCTCCATTTTGCAGATTACCAGATCAGGATTCAAAACCTTGAAACCACTAAGAAATTTCTGCAGATCACCTGCCTTTAATTCTTCCTGACCGGAGAGTGAAAGCATAACTTTCTCATCATTCACATCCTCAATCTGCTTCTTGAAACGAATTTGCTTAAGGTTAAGTATGATTTGGGTAACATCTTCAATTACTCCAGTAATTGTAGAAAATTCATGCTCTACTCCTTCGAATTTTATGTTTGTAATTGCATATCCTTCGAGTGAAGAAAGCAATATTCTCCGGAGTGAATTTCCAACGGTAATTCCGTATCCTGGTTCGAGAGGACGAAATTCAAACTTGCCATAATGATCATCTGCCTCGAGCATTATAACCTTATCCGGTTTTTGAAAAGCTAATATTGCCATAAAGTAAATATTATTTTATTTTGAATATAATTCAACAATTAACTGCTCCTTAATAGTCTCAGGAATATCTGATCTTTCTGGAACATTCATAAACTTCCCTAATAACTCAGCACCATCCCACTCGATCCAAGACGATGATCCGGCGCGGTTTGATTCGAGAGCTTCAGTTATTGCCACTAATGACTTAGATTTCTCGCGAACACCAACTAAATCACCTGGGCGAAGAGTATAAGAAGCAATATTAACGATTTCACCATTAACTGTAATGTGCCTGTGAGAAACTAACTGTCTCGCACCTGAACGGCTCGGAGAGATTCCTAGACGATAAACTACGTTATCTAATCTTGATTCTAACAACTGAAGTAAAACTTCACCTGTAATTCCTTTGCTTCTGGAAGCTTTATCAAACAAATTACGGAATTGTTTTTCAAGAATACCGTATGTATATTTTGCTTTCTGCTTTTCTTTTAGCTGAAGTCCGTATTCAGAAGTTTTCCTTCTTCTTCTATTATTACCGTGTTGTCCCGGTGGATAATTTTTTTTCTCGAATGATTTGTCAGCCCCGAAAATGGGTTCACTAAATTTTCTAGCAATTTTTGTTTTGGGTCCTCTATATCTGGCCATCTATTTAAAATTTTTCAATTGTGTTATACCCTTCTTCTTTTTGGAGGTCTGCATCCATTATGTGGTAGTGGTGTAGTATCGACGATTTCCGTTACTTCAATACCTGCAGCGCTAATGGTTCTAATCGCAGATTCTCTACCTGAACCAGGTCCTTTTACAAAAACCTTAACTTTTCTTAATCCTGAATCAAATGCTTTTTTAGCACAATCCTGTGTTGCCATCTGAGCTGCATATGGTGTGTTTTTCTTAGAACCTCTAAACCCCATCTTGCCTGCTGAGGCCCATGATATTACTTGTCCACTACCATTTGTCATGGAAATAATAATATTGTTGAATGAGGCATGTATGTGAGCTTGCCCGTTAGGTTCTACATTAACAACTTTTTTTCTTGACGATCCTGTCTTTTTAGCCATCTTAATAATTCTTATTTAGTTGCTTTCTTCTTATTTGCTACAGTTTTCTTTCTTCCCTTACGGGTTCTGGCATTATTCTTAGTACTTTGTCCTCGAGTTGGCATTCCAATTCTGTGACGTATACCACGGTATGAGCCAATATCCATTAACCGTTTGATGTTCATCTGTACACCAGAGCGAAGTTCACCTTCTACTTTGAATTCATCGTTGATAATATTACGAATCTTAGAAATCTGATCATCATTCCAGTCACTGACCTTCGTGTCAAAATCGATTCCAGCTTTTATGAGGATACTTTTAGCAGAGCTTCTGCCAATTCCGGTTATGTATGTTAAACCAATTTCTCCTCTTTTATTTTTTGGCAAATCTACACCAACAATTCTAGCCATAATTCTGTACTTATTTTAATTCTATTGTTATCACACTAATTAACCCTGACGTTGCTTGAACTTAGGATTCTTCTTGTTAATTACATATAAGCGGCCTTTTCTTCTAACGATTTTGCAATCGGCTGAACGCTTTTTTACAGATGCTCTAATTTTCATTTTTTCTTTATTTATATCTGAATGAAATTCTTCCTTTAGTTAAATCATATGGTGACATTTCAACCTTTACCCGATCGCCAGGAAGCAACTTAATATAATGCATTCTCATTTTCCCTGAAATATGAGCGGTAATAACATGTCCATTCTCCAATTCAACTCTAAACATTGCATTGGATAATGCTTCAGTAATTACTCCATCCTGTTCAATAGAAGGCTGTTTTGCCATAATTATTTATTATTAATGATCTCTTCTATATATTTAAAAGTAGACAATATATCAGGTTCTTTATCTCCCACAGCTACAGCTAGTTCAAAATGTGCTGATGGCTTTCTATCTGTTGTCCTGATCGTCCATCCGTCTGGTTCCTGAATTATATGTCTCTTTCCCAAATTAATCATCGGCTCTATACATATAACAAGACCCTTTTTTAACAACACTCCAGCTCCTCTTTTTCCATAGTTTGGAACTTCTGGTTCCTCGTGCAAATCCCTACCTAAACCGTGTCCAACCATTTCCCTTACAACGCTATATCCATTTTCTTCGCAATGAAACTGAACGGCATGACCAATATCACCTATTCTCTTGCCAGCAACTGCATTTTCGATGCCAATATAAAGAGATTCCTTAGTTACTCTCAGTAATTCTTTCTTTTCCTGACTAATATTCCCAACCGCGTAACTATAGGCAGTATCTCCGTAATAATCATTCAAAATAACTCCACAATCAACTGAAACAATATCTCCATCTTCCAGAATGTCATCAGAAGGAATACCATGAACAACTTGCGAATTTACAGAGGTACAAAGTGTTTTTGGGTATTTATTATAACCAAGAAATCCCGGAACTGCTTTATGATCTCTAATAAACTCTTCAGCGATTGCATCTAGCTTTCCTGTTGTAACACCCGGCTGAATATACTTAGCGATTTCAGCCAATGTTTTGGAAACTAGTAAATTACTTTCACGTAATTTCTCAATCTCTTCTTCTGTCTTATAATTTATCATCAAAGAACTTACCTGAAAACAGGTGTATTATTATTTACATTCCTGAAGCACCACCAGCTCTACCTTTAATTCGACCTGATTTCATCAGACCATCGTAGTGGCGCATCAATAAATGACTTTCAATTTGTTGTAAAGTATCGAGTACAACACCTACCATAATTAGTAAAGATGTTCCTCCGTAAAATTGAGCAAATTGGTTATTCACACCTGCAATCATAGCAAAAGCAGGCATAATGGCTACAAGTGCAAGGAACATTGACCCTGGCAGAGTAATTCTTGACATGATTGTATCAAGGAATTCAACAGTTTTTCTTCCAGGCTTAATTCCAGGAATAAATCCACCATTCTTTTTCATGTCTTCAGCCATTTGAACTGGATTAATAGTAATAGCTGTATAGAAATAAGTAAAAAGAATAATTAAAATTGCGAGTGTAAGATTGTACCAGAATCCTTGCATATTACCAAAAGCAGCAGTAAAACCTGTAAGATTTTCAGAATCAGCAAATCCTGCAACAGTAATAGGAATGACTACCAGTGCCTGTGCAAAAATAATTGGCATTACACCTGCAGCATTAACCTTAAGAGGGATATATTGTCTTACACCACCATATTGCTTGTTACCTACAATTCTTTTAGCATACTGAACCGGAATACGACGGGTTCCCTGTACAAGAAGAATAGTTGCCATGAAAACGAAAAACAGTACTACAATTTCAAGCAGGAATGACACCATCCCACCTTGATCCAGGCGCGTGCTGAATTCAGCAATAGTAGCGAATGGTAATCTTGCTACAATACCTATCATAATAATAAGCGAGATACCGTTTCCTATTCCTTTATCAGTAATCCTTTCTCCAAGCCACATAACAAACATGGTACCTGCAGCAAGAATAATAACCGCTGCAATGGATGAAAATCCAGGCATAAATGCTTCTGGTGCTTGCATTCTAAGATTAGCAACATAACTGGGACCTTGCAACATAAGAATACCTAAAGTAAGATAGCGTGTGATTTGATTCATTTTCCTTCTTCCCGACTCACCTTCACGCTGAAGCTTCTGAAAATATGGAACAGCTATACCAAGCAACTGAATAATAATAGATGCTGATATATATGGCATAATTCCTAAACCAAAAACAGAAGCATTTGAAAATGCACCACCACTGAACATGTCAAGTAATCCCATTACACCTCCTTCTGTCTGACTCTTCAATCCAGCCAGGAGGGTAGGATCAATACCGGGAAGGACAACCTTTGTTCCTAAGCGATAAATAAGCAGTATACCAAGAGTGTAAAGAATTCTGGACCTGAGTTCTTCAATCTTATAAATATTTTTTAATGTTTCTATAAACGCTTTCATTCCTAGGTAGTGTTTTAGCCAGTTAGCTTATTACTTCAGTTGTTCCCTTAGCCGCTTCAATCAATTCAATCGCCTTTTTTGAAAATCCATGAGCTTTAACATTAATTTTTGCGCTAAGACTTCCATTCCCCAAGATCTTAACAAGATCATTTCTGGAAACTAATCCGGCTTCTCTTAGTGTTTCAATACTTATATCTGTAAGCTTCTTTTTATCAACCAA
>JAGLSB010000219.1 GCA_023135955.1 Bacteroidales bacterium
GAATTATGGTAGTACAGACGAGGCAAGCCTCGTCTGTACCATAATTTATATTATTTAATCAACTCTTCAGATCTTTTCACAAAATTCGTTAAAGCCTCACCTGAAAGCATGTTATTAGCTAGAAGAGAAAGGTCAATCATTTGTTTGGCAAGCTTACTTTTTGTGCCAAATTCTTTTAAGAGTACTTTTTTATTTTCCTCTTGAGAAGAAATTTCTTTTTCAAGTTCAGCTAATTTGTCTTTATCGGCCTGTGGAATTTCTTCATCCTTAAGCTTCTCGTGAGATTTCTTTAAATTATCATCTTCCTCTTTCAATGGAGATATTTTCTCGTTGACAGCTTCAAGTTTTTTCGACAATTTTTTATCCTTTTGCTCGATTAATTTGTTAACAAGCTGATGATCTGAATTAATTACAAGATTATAGCTATTAGGTAAAGAACCATAGAAAGCATCAGCTCCTCCGCTGAGTTGCGACATGTCCTTCATTCTTCTCATAAATTCATTCTGAGTAATAATTACAGGGCTTTCTTGCTCTCCAAGGGCTTCAAAACTAACAATGTAATTATCGCCTGCCACATTTGCGCTCTCGAATACAGTCGACATCTCTGATTTTTGATCCTCTGTAAGATGTGAAGCTTTTGCATCATCTTTTTCAATTAGTTTATCTACAATATCAGCGTCTACGCGAATGAACTTACAATCAGTCATCTTTTGTTCTAACTGATTTACAAAATGAGCATCTAACTGTCCATCAAGAAGAATAACATCATATCCTTTTGACTTTGCTTTCTCAATAAAGCTATGTTGTGCTTCTTTATCTGTAGAATATAAATGAACTATACTTTTATTCTTATCTGTCTGATTTGCTTTTATAAGCTCTTTATATTCCTCAAAAGTGAAATATTTGTTATCTGTATTTTTTAGAAGGGCAAATTTCTCAGCTTTTTCGTAGAATTTCTCTTCAGAGATCATTCCATAAGTAATAAAAAGCTTGAGGTCGTCCCATTTACTTTCAAAATCTGTTCTTTTTTCCTTAAAAATCTCTTCAAGTCTGTCAGCGACTTTTTTCATTATATGATTTGAGATCTTCTTAACATTTGAATCGCTCTGCAAATACGATCTTGAAACATTCAATGGAATATCGGGAGAATCGAGAACTCCATGAAGAAGCGTAAGAAATTCAGGAACTATTCCCTCAACAGAGTCGGTTACAAAAACCTGATTACTATATAATTGAATCTTATTCTTTTGAATTTCGATATTATTCTTAATCTTTGGGAAATAAAGAATACCCGTAAGATTAAATGGGTAATCTACATTCAGATGAATATTAAAAAGTGGTGCTTCAACACCTGTATATAGTTTATTATAAAAGTTATTATAATCTTCTTCTTTTGCATCAGCAGGTTTGACAGTCCATAGAGGTTTTGGGTCATTGATAATATTAAGCTTATCTGTTTCAACTTCTTTGCCATCTTTCCAGTCGGTCTCTTTCCCAAAAGCAATTTCAACAGGAAGAAATTTACAGTATTTGTTTAATATCTCGCTTACCCTTCCTTTTTCGAGAAATTCCTTCGAATCATCATCAATAAAAAGTGTAACTTCAGTTCCGAAACTATCTTTCTCTACTTCTTCAATACTATATTCAGGACTTCCGTCGCAAACCCATTTTACAGCCTTTGCTCCTTCTTGATGTGATTTAGTAACCAGCTCCACTTTCTCAGAAACCATAAAAGCTGAATAAAATCCTAATCCGAAATGGCCAATAATAGCGTTGTTCTGTTCTTTGTATTTCTCAAGAAACTCTTCTGCACTGGAAAAAGCGATTTGAGTGATATATTTCTCAACTTCCTCAGCTGTCATCCCAATTCCTTTGTCAATGATTTTCAGAGTTTTCTTCTTTTCATTAAGTTCCACCTGTATGGTCTGATCCCCAAGTTCAGCCTTAAATTCGCCAATTGAAGCAAGTGTTTTTAATTTTTGTGTGGCATCAACAGCATTTGAAACAAGCTCCCTTAAAAAGATTTCATGATCTGAATACAAGAACTTCTTGATAATGGGGAAAATATTCTCAGTAGTTACATTTATCTTACCTTTTTGCATTTTTCAAAATTTTATGAATTAAACATTAGATTCCCTTTTGACAAAGCTTGTGCCAATGGGAGAAAACTGACAAGAAGTCATATTCAATATTGATAACATGAAAAAATGTTACTGATTGCGGGCATCAACATCCTTCATAAGTTGGAAACTTGATTTATTAAATTTTAATCCGTCATAGGATCCATCCGGACTATAGAATCTGTATGAACCAGTAAATATCTGCTCAAAAGGTGCTAAATGATCATATATTATCATTTCCAATCTTTCATCATACCTTAGAGTCATTGCTACATTATCAGAATATTCAAAAATAATCCTTTTGAATTCCTGAAAATCCATATCAAATTTTCCTGCAAAAACCGTTTTGCCATTTTTGTCAATTTCCAGTATTTCAATAAGCTTTTTTTGTGAATAATTGTCGTGAAAGTCATACCCCATTAATGCATAAATAGTCTTACGTTTATGCTTAAACCTTTTAATGCTATAATAGAGCGCCCCAAACCAATTATCTACTGAAAGCTCCAGAACTACAGGGTTTTTTAGGTTTTCAGAATTATCTCTTAAATTATGAACTATGATATTCTCCTTTCCTTTTCGTGATTTCCCGGAATTATATTGAAGAAGTCCATAATATTTATAATTCCCATTATTCAAATGCAAATGCCAGCTATAGATATTAAGCTTTTTATCTGCAGAATAAACCTTTCCAATCTTACCTAGCTCACTCCATTTGAAATAAATAGCATCCGGTTCATTTAATGCTTTCTCAAAACTTGATAAAATTTCTAGATTTAACAATTCTCTCTCTGGAGTATCTTCCATCTCATAAATTCTGTCAAAAAGAACTTTTAATTCCCTTTCGGTTTCAAAGAGGTTTTTTTGAGCATATAATTGAAGCTGAATAAAGATCAGAAAAGAAAATAAAGCAATTGTTTTCATTCTGAATTTTTTCAATAAACGAAAGCTCATATTAATTTATTGGCTAAAAACTTTATTTATACTGTAATCAAGAATTGAAGATACTTCATCAATTTCATCCATTGATATAGTTAAAGGAGGGGAAATCCGTATTGCAGTTTCGCAAAACAAAAACCAATCTGAAATAAAACCTTCTTCATATCCAATCCGTACTACCTTGTGCATAAGATCTTTATCATTGAATTCTACAGCAAGCATAAGGCCTTTTCCTCTTATTTCCTTAATCGCAGGATTACTTAGTTTCTCTCTAAACTGTGCTTCTTTATCGAGAGTAGAATGTATCAGATCTTCATCCAGAATTACTTCCATGGCTGCCATTCCTGCAGCACAACAAACCGGATGACCGCCAAAAGTTGTAATGTGTCCCAATTCAGGTGAAAAACTCAAAACTTCCATTATTTCCCGGGAAGAAATAAATGCTCCCAAAGGCATTCCTCCGCCAAGACTTTTGGCCAGAACTAATATATCTGGAACAATATTATAAGACTCAAATCCAAACAAGCTTCCAATACGTCCAAATCCGGTCTGTACCTCATCAAAAATAAGTAAGCAACCTGTTTCATCGCACTTCTTCCGAAGTGCTTCCAAAAAACCTTCATTTTGTTCAATCATTCCAGCCTCTGCCTGTAATACTTCAGCTACAACAGCAGCAGTATTCGAAGTAATCTTTTCCAATTGATCAAAATTGTTATAATCCAGGTGACGTATTCCAGGTAATAAAGGACGATATCCCTGTTTAAGGTAATCACCTCCAAATATTGAAAGAGCTCCTTGAGTACTTCCATGGTAAGCATTATAAAAAGAAATGATCTCTGTCCGCCCGGTATACCGTTTTGCAAGTTTCATAGCTCCCTCTATTGCCTCAGAACCAGAATTCACAAAAAAAACCGATTCTAATGGATCGGGTAAATAAGAAACAATTAGTTGTGCAAATTTTATTTGAGGAGTTTGTATCAAATCCCCATAAACCATAGTATGCAAATATTTGTCTGCTTGAAGCTTAATGGCTTCTTTCACTTTCGGGTGTGAATGTCCAACAGAAGAAACATTTATGCCTGAAATAAGGTCGAAATACTTTTTTTCATTAGGGTCGTATAAAAATACACCTTCGGCTTTTTCAATCTCCAGCATAGAAGGAGAAGAGGAAGGTTGTGCCAGATACTGAAGAAACAATTGTCTGTTTGAAAGCATGAATTACTTAATGATAAGATTAATGTCGTTCATCAAATTGTCTTTATAAGACTTCCCAATAGGAATGGATTTACTCCCATCCTGGGTTTTGATAATTACAGAATTATCTTCAATCACTACAATACAGGATATATTAACTATATAAGAACGGTGTACTCTCGTAAATTTTACTGTCGGTAATTTTTGTTCGATAGCTTTCATAGTAAAATGAATGGTGTACTTATCTTTGAAAGTATTGAATACAACATAATTTTCCAGAGCTTCGATCCACAAAATTTCCTCATATTTTAGCCTGACCAAACTTGAATTCTTCTTAATAAAGATTTCTTCCTTACCTATAAGGTTAATTTTGTCCTTTTCAAATCGAGATGTAACTTTATCTATGGCTTTAAAAAAACGAGTATAAGTAATTGGCTTAAGCAGATAATCGGTAACATCATAATCGAAAGCATCAATTGCATATTTACCTTTCGAGGATACAATAATTACCTGTGAGGTAATTTTAAGAGAATTCATCAAATCTATCCCCGTCATTTCCGGCATTTCAATATCAAGAAAAATAAGGTGAATATCATCTTCTTTTTTTAGAAAATTAACTGCATCAACTGGATCTGAAAAGGCCTGTTTAAGAAACAATCCTTCAGTCTTTTGGATGAATTCCTCCAAAATCCTTCTTGAAAGTTTATCATCATCTACAACTATACAATTCATTTATTATAAAATAAAGTAAAACCAATCTTTCCGTAAACTAACTGTTTTTGTAGATCAAAGGTATCAATTAAATGATAAGTTTGCAAAAGAGAGTGAATTGGTATAGAAGTTGAAAATCAGCACCAATATAAGACTGACCTTTATCTATTAACTATGAGACACTTACTATTTTCAAGTCAATTCTTCTTTATATTGAGCTTCAATTAATTCCACGCTTTTTATTGTCTTTCTAAGCCAGTCGAGTTTAATAGCATCCTTTTCATTATTATTTAGCGACCAATCGATATCGGAGCTTCTAAGTGAATTTACAAGTGTCTGCAAAACAATAGCTACAGAAACTGAGATATTGAAACTTTCAGTAAATCCATACATTGGAATTCTTAAGAATTCATCGGCATGATCCATTGCTACACTGCTCAAACCATTAAGCTCGGTCCCAAATAGCAGAGCAAATTTACCACGTGATATATCAAAATCGGGTAAGAGAACATCCTGCCTATTAGGAGTTGTTGCAATTATTCGATATCCTGATTCTTTAAGATAATTTACTGTTTTGAGTGTATTATTTTTTTCGTTATTGTATTTAAAAAGATTAAGCCACTTATCTGAACCCATCGTAACTTCAGAACTAAGTTCATATTCATTACGATTTTCTATGATATGAACATCCTGAATTCCAAAGCAATCGCATGATCTCAGAACAGCACTAGCATTATGAGATTGATATATATCCTCCAGAATTACAGTTACATACCGAGTCCTATTCTGAAGAATATTATCAAAAAGCTCACTTCGTTTTTTAGTTATAAATCCTTCCAGGTATTTAATAAGTTTTTTGTCCATAAGAAAGTAAAAAAAAAGGGAGCAAAAAGCTCCCTGAAAATCGTAAGTTAAATATCTTTTATTGAACAGCGTCTGCTAATTCACTACCAGCTTTGAATTTAACAACTTTTTTAGCCTTAATGGTTATAGGTGCACCAGTTTGCGGGTTTCTTCCAGTTCTTGCGTTTCTTTTAGATACAGCAAATGAACCAAATCCAACGAGAGCAACACGGTCACCAGCTTTAAGAGCAGAAGTAGTAGTAGTTACAAATGCATCAAGTGCTCTTTTAGCATCAGCCTTAGTTAAATCCGCTTCTGCAGCAATTGCATCGATTAATTGTGCTTTGTTCATAATAAAATAATTTTAGGGTTAGTAATCATTAAAGTGTCATTTATGTATACAAATATAGAGTATTTCTGATGTTTAGCAAATTTCAACAAAAAAAAATGCCTTTTTGTTGATAAAACTGGCATTTATTAGCATTAAATTAACAAAATGTCCATTAAACGGGACATTCAGAGCTATTTATTTTAATTATTATTCAATATGTGTCTCAATTTCTGGCTTTAGATATTTTGCTGATAAATTTTGAAAAAAGTATAAAAAAGTATAAATTATTCTATCGGATCTGGACATCAAAATCACTAATTAAAATGAAGTGCTTTTTTCAAGTTGCTTATTTACCCGAAAAAAATCTATCTGACCTTATAAGCATTAACTTATGTCTTAAGATTATCCGACTGATTCTCTGTTGATTACGACACCCATGCCAACAACCAGCAACCAGTATAACAATCTATAAATAAACTCCTTATGATCTTAAATTAATTTAACTAAAAGATAAAGAAAAAATATTTTCCCCATTTAAAATATTATATTACTTTTGCGCCCGGAGGAATGGCAGAGTGGTCGAATGCGGCGGTCTTGAAAACCGTTGTACGGCAACGTACCGGGGGTTCGAATCCCTCTTCCTCCGCAATCTCAAAACCCCTGTTGCATCAGCAACAGGGGTTTTTTCTTTTCAGAACCGTTGAAAATTCCTTTTTCATAAGGGTCTGAAAAGAAAAAACCACAGCGAACCATGTGAGCGAGGGTTTTGAGATTGCAGGTTAATCCTCCGGGGATCACGACCAGAGCGAAGCGGAGGGAGTAATCCGAGGAGTATGTGATATGCTGATGTGCTGGTGTGTGCTGGTGTGTGCTGGTGTGCTGATGTGCTGGTGTGCTGGTTCAAGTCCCTGATAAAAGAAAAAACCACAGCGAACGAGTGAGCGAGGGTTTTGAGATTGCAGGTTCATCCTACGGAGATCACGACCGAAGCGCAGCGGAGGGAGTAATCCGGGGAGTAAGTGATATGCTGGTGTGTTGGTGTGCTAATGTGCTGGTTCAGTCCCTAATAAACCAAACGAAGGAGCGAAGTTTTAAGATTGCATGTTCATCCACAAATGGGATCATAAAATAATCCCTCTTCATTCGAAATATAGTTGGGAAATTATTGCGGCATGGGTAAGGGGTTAGTAATGTCACATGATATTTGAATTTTAGCCCAAATATTATTTCTTAACCTGACCTAATGATAAATTAATAATAATATTTATTTTTAGCCTTTACTAAAAATATACAAATTAACAAAGGAAGGGATTCAAAATTATGAGATCATTTGTTATATTATTAACCATTGCTATTTTTAGCTTTCCTGCTTTTTCACAAGATATGGAGAAATTAAAAACTTTTGCTTACGACTGGAACGACCTTCCGGTTAAAAAAACTAAATCTGGCGAAAAGTGCCAAATTTTTGAAGGTTACACGAATACACTTAGCTATTTTGAAGTTCATGTAACTACATTAAATCCGGGAAAAGCTCCCCATGGAAGCCATGTTCATACAGACATGGAAGAGTTGATAATAGTAAAAGAGGGTACAGTAGAACAAAGTATTAATGGCACTAAAAAGATTCTTGGTCCGGGTAGTGTTATTCTAGCCTCACCAGGGGATGATCATGGAATCTGGAATGCAGGAGATACTCAGGCCTCCTATTATATTATCAGATGGAAAACTGAAAATCCTATTGATATGGAGCGCTCAGAAAAAGCTGGTGGTTCCCAATTTTATGATTGGAATGATGTTACGTTTAAAACCACAGAAAAAGGCGGCAAACGACAGTTTATGCGACGCCCAACTGCAACTCTGGATGAATTAGAGATGCACGTAACCACTCTTAATGAAGGTGTTACGAGTCATGGGGAGCATGTACATGAATCTGAAGAGATTATTCTGGTAATTAAAGGAGAAGTAGTTGAAAGTATCGACGGAACCAAGCACAAAGTTGGACCTGGTTCATTGATTTTGTTAATGGATAATGTCCCTCATGGAATAACTAATGCAGGTGAGGGTCAGTGTGAGTATTTTGCTTTTAAGTGGAAATAATTCTGAAAGAAAAAAAATATCTGTTCTAAAAATATATACGTGTTCAAATATGCACACGTAATTTTTTTTAATTATTCGAAATCTACAATTACCAAACCAACAAGTTCTTTCTGATATTCAAATGTCCCGGGTTACAAATGAATTGTAGTATTGAGTATTTTACTTAATACAATATGCGTTTTATATTGTATTCTGCTTTGTGTATTAAGCAATATTATATATATTTGCTTAGTTAAATAATCATTATGGAATTATTATTTGAAAAATTCAAGAGAAAATTAGGAGCTGTCTCATTGAATTTCGTACGTCACCCAATGGAAGAAATTCATTGGAATAACCGTTTAACCGGAATTAAAGGTGCAAGAGGTATTGGCAAAACCACTCTTTTGTTACAATACATCAGGAAAAATCTTCCTACAGATGAATCTGTATTATATGTAAGTCTGGATGATTTGTGGTTTTCTGCAAATACCTTAGTGGGACTGGCTGATAGCTTCACAAAATATGGAGGTAAATACCTATTTCTTGATGAAGTTCATAAATATCCCAATTGGTCAGCTGAACTGAAAAACATATATGATGACTATCCCGAACTTAAGGTTGTGTTTACAGGTTCCTCATTATTGGAGATTCATAATTCGAGGGTTGACTTAAGTAGAAGAGCTGATATATATAATATGCAAGGGCTTTCCTTCCGTGAGTACCTGAATTTTGTTACCGGATCTGATTTTTCATCCTATTCTCTTAAAGATATCTTAACAAACCATCTCGATATTTCTAAAGAGATAACGAAACAATTCAGACCCTTAAAATATTTTGCTTCCTACCTAAAGGAAGGTTATTATCCATTTTTCGCAGAAGACACGGAATTATACCCTACTCGGTTAAGTGAAATACTTAACCTGATTCTGGAATTTGAGTTACCTGTGCTCAGAGGTGTTGATATCAAATATACGTCCAAACTAAAACTGCTTTTAATAGCAATCTCTGAATCGGCACCATTTATTCCAAACGTAAGTAAATTGAGTGAAAGAACTGGTCTTAACCGTAATACGCTTGTCAATTATCTACATTACTTGGGAGAAGCTGACATCCTGATAAATATATATAAAGCAGCACATGGGATTACGCGTCTCCAGAAACCCGATAAAATTCTTATTGAAAATTCAAATCTGTCCTGGGTATTATCACAAAAAGAACCCGATAAAGGAAGTATCAGAGAAACTTTCTTCATAAATCAAATTGGATACCGACATCTTGTTAATTATCCTGACAAAGCTGATTATATAGTAGATGGGGAATACTTGTTTGAAGTTGGAGGAAAGAACAAAACCAATAAACAATTAACAGATTGGAATCCAAACAAAAAATTCATTGTTTCTGACGATATTGAATTCGGCTTTAAAAACAAAATTCCACTATGGATAATGGGATTTTTATATTAAGTAATATAGGGAATTGGTTTTCCAGAGAATCCATTCTCAAGGGAATGCTATGATAATGGACTTATTTGATAATGCATTCAATTGACTAAATAAAGTTTGGATTTCTACAATTAATTCAAAAAAAACTACTTTTCTTAATCAATATATAATTCCTAAACTCCCCCAGCCGAATTCCAAACAGCAATTTCTTTTCAATCCAGGAGACGATTCTGTACTTTAGTTTATCATGCTTGTTGATGACCGGATTTAGACTTCTTGCCGGACCGGAATATCGAAGTTGACTTTTCCAATCGAAGGAAGAAATCCATTCATTCATTACCTCGGGGTGACCACCATTAAATTTACTTAAGACTGAGAGATTCCCATAATCAAAAACTTTATCAAACATCTTTAACTTCTCTTGTTTTTGAACCGACTCCTTACCTCGATGATTGATACTGAATGCCTTAATCTTGCTCTGCATTACTCTTGGTGGACGTACCCAACCATAATGATAAACCCAAGCATCGACAGAGGCTACATGGAGTTTATATGTTTCTTCCTGACGGCGATAATTAATTTCATCAAAATCCGGAATTCGCCTGAAAGATTGTGCCGATTCCCAGGAGTGGATTTCCGGATCATTTCTGACAATTCTAATCTCATTACGATACCAGCAATGACTATCCTGATGATGCTCATAATCACCCCAAAAATGTATGTAATTGAATAGTAGTCCCTCAATGTTTTTATCGTTCTTAAGATCTTCACAACGCTTTTTAATTACAGGAAGGTATTTCTCATGTATAACCTCATCCGATTGTAAATAAAATAACCACTCGCCATTGCAATGCTCCTTTGCGATATCTGTTTGATGGGCATGCTCCATCCCCCGAGGATATTTTTCAATGTCCCAAACCGTATCAATAATCTTTATCTTATCGCTTCCTATCGATAGAATTTCCTCCCGGGTAATATCATCCTCATCGCTATCTCCTAAAGCTACTATAAACTCATCTACTATAGGCAGTATGCTCATTACCGATTGCTTCATCGGATAATAAAGTTTCATAGCATTTTTACCCATTGAAAAGCCACTTATCAAATTTGTTTTTCTTTTTTCCATTAATACATTTGCAGCTTATGTAGTTTCTTATACAATCCACCCTTTTTCTCTATCAGATCTTCATGTTTTCCAATTTCCACAATTCTTCCTTCATCAAGGACGACTATTACATCTGCATTTTTTACAGTCGATAACCGATGTGCAATAACAATCGATGTCCTGTTCTGCATAAGTTTTACAATGGCTTCCTGGACAAACATTTCCGATTCTGTATCTAATGCTGAAGTTGCTTCATCCAAAATGAGAATTGGTGGATTCTTCAAAACTGCTCTGGCAATACTTATCCTCTGACGCTGACCGCCTGAAAGCTTCCCTCCTCCTTCTCCAATATTAGTATGATATTGAAGCGGTGTTTCCATAATAAATTCATGTGCATTTGCCACTTTTGCTGCAGCAATAACATCCTCCTCCTCAACATTATCAAGTCCAAAAGCTATATTATTGAAAAATGTATCATTAAACAAAATGGATTGCTGACTTACAATTCCCATCAATTTCCTTAAATCTTTCAGTTTTAAATCTTTCACATTTATCCCATCAATAAGAATATCGCCTTCCATTACATCAATGAATCTGGGAAGAAGATCGACAAGAGTAGATTTCCCTGAGCCAGATCGCCCAACTATTGCTATTGATTTTCCCTTTGGAATATCAAGATTTATATCTTTCAGAACCAATTCATTGTCATATCTGAATGAAACATTTTTATAGCTAACAATTTTGTCAAAGTTTACTTTAGAAATGGCATTCTCTTTGTCTTTAATTGTAACTTCTGCATCGAGAATCTCATCTAACCTGTCTGCAGAAGCCATACCCTTTTGCAAATTAAAATAACCAGTTGTTATCGCTTTGGAAGGCGGAATGATTTGAGAAAAAATTGCCAGATAAGCGATGAGTCCTGAAGGAGTTATAGATCCTGTTCCTTCAAGTGCCATTTTCCCTCCGAACCAAAGTACTACAACAATTACTGTTACTCCCAGGAATTCGCTAACCGGACTGGCTAGTTGTTGTCGACGAAATATGCGTACAAGCAAACGAGTATAAAGACTATTTGTTGATTCAAACCTGGCACTCATTTTACTCTCGGCATTAAAAGCTTTGATAATCCTCAATCCGACAAGTGTTTCCTCTATATGAGAGATAATTATACCTAATTTTTTCTGTCCTTTGAGTGAGGTTGATCGCAAAGATTTCCCTATCCACGCAATTATCATTCCTGTAAGAGGCAAAAACACCAATACAAAAAGTGACAATTCCAAGGAAATAAAAAACAATCCCGACAAATAAACAATTACCAGAATTGGCTCCTTTAATAACATCTCTATAGACCGGATGATGGAGATCTCAATTTCCTGTGCATCCTGTGCTACCCGGCTAATAATATCCCCTTTTCTTTCTTCTGAAAAATAACCCAGGGGCAGATTAAGAATTTTCTTATACATTTTATTTCTTATGTCTCTAACAACACCACTACGGGCCGGAATCATAAAAAATTTAGAAAAATAAAAGAAAATATTTTTAAAGAGAGTAGCAAATAATACCAATAAGCCTACAAAGATTAAAGCATATACCTTTCCCTTAAAAATAATGATTTCACTCATTTTAAAATTGAAGAAATGGATAATTGAATCCATTCCAAGCTGAAGCTTTGCTGGCTCGGTAACCAGTTCTGTCTGTCCGAATAAAAGATTTAGAAAGGGAGCTATAAGCGCCAATGTGGAAATAGAAAATAAAGCGGTAAACAGCATAAATGAAATACTGAGAATCAGATTCCATTTAAAAGGTAATAAATATCTTGATATTCGGACTATTTTATTCATTAAGCTACTTAGAATATATTCAAACTAAACGAAAAAGATTGAATATTACTATATCCCTGTATAAGTTTTTGGAGAAATTCTCATTAATTCTTCTTTAATTTCATCACTTACCTTCAGTTTGCTTATGAAATCCATAATTGCATTTTGATCAATTTTATTATTAGTTCGTGTAAGTTCAAGCAAGGCCTCATATGGTTTTGGGTAGTTCTCCCTGCGTAAAATTGTTTGAATTCCTTCAGCCACCACAGCCCAGTTATTCTCCAGGTCCTCCTCTATCTTTTTTTCATTAACAATTAGCTTTTCAAGTCCCTTTCTCAATGAATTGAAAGCAATAAAGCTATGTGATATAGGAACTCCTATATTACGAAGCACTGTTGAATCCGTCAGATCCCGTTGTAATCTTGAAATTGGCAATTTCTCAGATAAATGGCGATAAATAGCATTTGCAATACCAAAATTACCTTCTGCATTCTCGAAATCAATTGGATTTACTTTATGAGGCATTGCCGAAGAGCCAATCTCACCTTTTTTTATCTTCTGCTTGAAATAATCCATTGAAATATATGTCCAAACATCTCTGGAAAAGTCAATTAAAACAGTATTTATTCTCGATAAATTATCAAAAATAGCAGAAAGTTGATCATAATGCTCTATTTGAGTTGTTGGAAATGATCTCTCTAATCCAAGAACCTGATTTACAAAAGTATTTCCAAATGCACTCCAGTCTAATTCAGGATAAGCAACAAAATGAGCATTAAAATTACCAGTAGCTCCTCCAAACTTAGCGGGAAAAGGAAGATTTTTTAAATCGTTGAATTGAATCTGAAGTCGTTTAACGAATACACTAATCTCCTTCCCCAGGCGAGTAGGTGAGGCAGGCTGACCATGAGTTCTGGCAAGCATTGGAATGTTTTCCCATTCTTCGGCCAATCCAACCATTTGATTAATCAGATTTTCTATCCCCGGAAAAAAAACTATCTGTAAAGCATCTTTTAGGGAAAGAGGAGTAGCTGTATTATTTATATCCTGAGATGTTAAACCAAAATGCAGGAATTCCTTTTGATCTGACAAACCAATTTTATCAAATTCTTCCTTAAGAAAATACTCTACCGCTTTTACATCATGATTGGTTATTTTTTCAATGTCTTTAATCCTTTGAGCATCTCCCAGGTCAAAGTTCTTATAAATTAGTCTGATCTTCTCGTTAGCATTTGAAGGCAATTCAGTTAAGCCCTTCAATCCTAATCCGGAAATCGCAATAAAATACTCCACTTCTACTTTTACTCTGTACTTTATAAGCCCGAATTCAGAGAAATATTCTGATAGTTCCGAGACCTTATTCTTATAGCGGCCGTCTATGGGTGAAATTGCGGTTAATTCGTGATTCATAGTTTTCTTATTAAAATCCAAATTTAGTAGTTTTTTCCCATACTATTCAGAAAATTACTAACCTGCTGTTAAAACATTATTAATACAAGCAGTTTTAAACCTAATTTTCATACTTTAGCTTCGAAATATCAGACAATCATGTACAAGATTTCTTGTGTTAAATATACCAATTCATTACCCTTTATATACGGCTTGGAAAAATCATCCATTTCACAAAATATTATTTTAGAGTTGGATACACCGGCCGAATGTTACAGGAAATTATTAAATAAAGAAGTGGACATCGGACTTGTTCCGGTTGTGGCCATTCAATCTTTAAAAGAAAAACACTTTATATCATCTTATGGGATCGGCGCCAGCGGGAAAGTAAAATCTGTAATACTTGCTACAGGAACAGCTCTAAATGAAATTAAAACCATATATCTTGATTATCAATCGCGAACCTCGGTTCAACTGGTTAGATTACTGGCAAAGGAACATTGGAAAATAAATCCTGAATTCTTACAGGCAGAACATGGTTTTGTCAATAAGAAAATTCCTGAAGGAACCGCTTATGTGGTTATTGGAGACAGAGCCTTCTCTTTTTATAAAACTGATTATCTGATTTATGATCTTTCTGAAGAATGGAAGAAATTTACTGAAAAAGATTTTGTTTTTGCCACATGGATAGCAAACAGGGAAATTAACAGAGAATTTATTATTGAATTTGATAAAGCTCTGAAAGCAGGACTCGGCATGCGAAAAATGATCATTCAGGATCTTATTCCTAATTTAAATGGTGTGGATATAAATCTGGAAGAATATTTTTATAAGAATATTAACTATAATTTTGGTTCTGAAGCTAGAGATGGAATGGAATTATTCTTAAATTTATTGAATCAACAACAAGAACAAAAAAAATGAAGATTATTTCGAGAAACTCGTTTTACACCTTACTTCTTACTATAGGTGTATTTTTCTTTAGCTCTGCTCAAACGACTAATCTTTCATCGAAAGTATTGGTTTATAAATTTGATATAAAAGAGCAAATTGCTAAACCTATTTGGAGAACAACGCAAAAGGCATTCGAGGAAGCTAAAGAAAAAGGTGCTGACGTAATTGTTATTCACATGAATACATACGGTGGTTTAGTAGATATGGCAGATTCCATTCGTACTAAAATTCTTAATTCTAAAATTCCTGTTTATGTTTTTATTGACGATAATGCCGCCTCGGCAGGAGCTCTAATATCCATTGCCTGCGACAGTATCTATATGAAACCAGGAGGAAAGATAGGAGCTGCTACAGTTGTAAATCAAACCGGAGAACAGGTTCCTGATAAATATCAGTCTTATATGAGAGCCACTATGAGGGCCACTGCTGAAGCACAGGGAAAGGACACTATTATTACCGGTACTGATACAATAATTGAATGGAGACGCGATCCTGCAATTGCAGAAGCAATGGTAGACCCTACTATTTATATACCTGAAGTTAGCGACACAGGAAAAGTACTGACATTTACTGCCGAAGAAGCTCTTAAATATAATTTTAATGAAGGAATCGTAAATAGTATATCTGAACTACTTAAACATGCAGGTATTGAAGAATATGAGATCGTTGAATACAGTCCGACCTTTATTGATATTATAATAGGTTTGCTACTTAGTCCGGTTCTACAATCCTTGTTGATTATGGGCATTGTTGGCGGACTTTATTTTGAATTGCAAAGCCCTGGAATTGGATTTCCCATAGCACTATCTGCACTTGCAGCAATTTTATACTTTGCCCCGCTTTACCTTCAGGGCTTAGCCGATAACTGGGAGATGCTCATTTTTGTTTTGGGTATAATATTAATTGCAGTAGAAATATTTGCCATTCCCGGATTTGGAGTTGCTGGTGCTACAGGACTCATATTGATCATTGGAGGACTTGTAATGGCCATGATCGATAATGTAGTTTTTGACTCAGGCGACATGTCTCTTATTTTCAGCGTTTTACTAAAGGCTACCGGACTTGTTATCATCTCATTATTTGTATCATTGATTCTGAGTATCATTCTTGGAAAGCAGATTTTCACTTCTAAACTTTTTCCGCATCTAGCATTAAATAAAATACAAAAAACAGAGGAGGGATACATTGGTGTTGAAAGTGAAAATATT
>JAGLSB010000022.1 GCA_023135955.1 Bacteroidales bacterium
AAAATACCATATCTTGGAAAATCTTTCCAGAGTAATCGAAATGTAAGTGAAATGATTCGGTCTGCCCTCCCCAACTCCTTAATCCTTGCGTTCACTTCTATTCTATTTGCTTTTATTATTGGAAATATTCTTGGAATCTTTGCTGCCATTAAAAAAGGTTCATGGTTCGATAATATATCCATATTTTTATCGACTACAGGCATGGCTCTTCCCTCTTTTTTTGCAGCAATAATAATTGGATGGTTTTTTGCCTATAAATTTGGTCATATTACTAATCTAAATCTCACAGGTAATCTGATTGAAATTGATGATCTGGGAAGAGGAAACAGAATTGTATTAAAAAACCTGATCCTACCAGCAATTACTCTTGGCATAAGGCCTCTTTCCGTAGTTCTTCAGCTTACCCGAAGCAGCATGCTGGATGTATTGAGTCAGGATTACATTCGCACAGCCAGGGCAAAAGGCTTATCTGAAGGCCGGGTAATTTTAAAGCATGCTTTTAGAAATTCTTTAGCACCTGTGGTAACAGCAGTAAGTGGTTGGTTTGCCGGCATGCTGGCCGGAGTAGTTTTCGTAGAATTTATTTTTGGATGGAAAGGTTTAGGATATATGATAGTCAATGCTTTAAATTTCTACGATATGCCGGTAGTCTTAGGATGTGTTCTAACTATATCTATTGTATTTGTGATTGTAAATATATTGGTAGATATACTTTATAAGGTATTAGATCCCAGGTTAAGATAAAGATCTTCTGATATTCCTAATATCAGGATTTCTTCTTAAATAAAAAGCTTGCTTTTTCTTCTTCTGCACGAATTAGTCGCTTGATATTTTTCATGTGAGTAACCACTAATAATACTGAAACAATAATGGAAAAAATTCTGAGACTGAGATAAGATGAATCAAACACAAAGTCTATCCAAATTGGAAATGAGATACCAGCAATTATGGAACCAAGTGATACATATTTAAAAATAAGAAGAACAATAAGAAAGACAGCTGCGGCGCTTAAAGTTGGTAAAAGAGCAAGTGATAAGAATACTCCAAAAATAGTAGCTACACCTTTCCCCCCCCTGAATTCAACAAAAACTGGATAAATATGACCAACTACAGCTAACATACCAAGGACGATACCAAGAATCATTAATTCCTGACTTCCAGAGGGGAAAATATTAAAAAATGATGCGTATTTAACGGCAACCCATCCTTTGAATAGATCAAAAATAAGAACAGGTATTCCTACCTTAACGCCTAGAACCCTCATAGTATTTGTAGCGCCGGCATTTCCACTACCATGCTCACGAACATCAATACCAAAGAATCCTCTGCCCACCCAAACTGAAGTAGGGATGGATCCGGTTAAATATGCAAGAAGTCCTGCAATAATAATGAGCAATGTAGTTGTCATAAGATTAAAATAATATTGAAGCTCCAAACTTGAAGCGTCAATTCCTTCAAATAGATATTAAATTTTTGGACCTGCAATCTCTGCAAGTTTGATAGCAGCATCATTGTCCATAAATCCTTTAAAATTATTAATAAATCGATTCGCAAGATCTTTTGCAGCGATATCCCAATTATCATGATTGCTCCAAAGATTTCTGGGATTTAATATCTTAGAATCCACACCATTAACTAGCTTGGGTATTTCCAATCCGAAATATGGAATTGTTTCATACTCAGCATTCAATAAACTGCCATCTAGAATTGCATTAATAATTACACGAGTAGAGGGAATGTCGATTCTTTTACCTGTTCCCACGGATCCCCCAACCCACCCTGTATTCACTAACCAGGCTGACGAATCATGTTCTTTCATCTTCTGTGTAAGTAATTCTGAATAAACCGTTGGATCTAATAAAAGAAATGCTGCCCCAAAACAAGCCGAGAAAGAAGGCTGTGGTTCAGTAACACCAAGTTCTGTACCAGCTACTTTTGCTGTATATCCGCTAATAAAATGATATTCCGTTTGTTCAGGGGTTAATCTTGAAACAGGAGGTAAAACTCCGAAAGCATCTGCTGTAAGAAAAATAACATTTTTGGCATGCCCTGCTTTTGAAATCGGTTTAACGATATTATTGATATGATATATTGGATAAGATACACGTGTATTCTTTGTTTTTGAGGAATCAGCAAAATCTATATCCCCATTTGGTAATACTACTACATTTTCCAATAGCGCATCCCTTTTTATAGCTTTATAGATATCAGGTTCTTTTTCAGCATCAAGATCAATTGTTTTTGCATAGCACCCACCTTCAAAATTAAAAATACCATCTTTATCCCATCCGTGTTCGTCATCACCTATTAATGCTCGATTTGGATCGGCAGATAAAGTAGTCTTTCCTGTTCCTGAAAGTCCGAAGAATATTGCTGTATCACCATCTTCCCCAACATTTGCAGAACAATGCATAGCTGCAATTCCTTTAAGAGGCAAATAATAATTCATGATGGAGAATATACCTTTCTTCATTTCGCCTCCATACCATGATCCACCAATACATGCCATTCTTTCCTTTAGATTGAATAAAGCATATACTTCTGAATTCAATTTATGCTCGTCCCACTTTTTATTAATGGTTTTTGAGCCATTGAATACAACAAAATCGGGTTCAAAATTCTCCAATTCCTCAGCTGTAGGCCTAATAAACATATTTTTTACAAAATGTGCCTGCCAGGCTACTTCCATTATAAAACGAACTTTTAATCTTGTTTCCGGATTAGCACCTGCATATCCATCCTGCACATACAAAGTTTTACCACTTAGTTGATTAATAGTATTTATTTTTAATTCCGCCCAAACATCTTCAGATATAGGTTTGTTATCTGAGGCTTTACGAGTTTCACTTTTCCACCATATATTATTCTCTGAAGTTTCTTCCTTAACAATATATTTATCCTTTGGTGATCTACCAGTAAATATTCCTGTATCTACTGTTACAGAGCCTGAATTCGTGAGGATGCCTTTTTCAAATCCTTCAAGCTCAGGATTTGTCTCATGATTAAATAATTCTTCATAGGATGGATTATGAAAGATTGTTTTAACATCATTAATACCATAAATACTCAAGTCAAGATTTTTCATGGAAGTCTTAAGATTTGTTATTAATTAATAAGTACTAAAATAAGTAAAATTATTGTTATAGAATATATAAATTTGACTAGTTGTTCATTTAGTACTTTAATAAACCGTGTTTACTAGTAGAGACGATACCTGCATTGTCTCTACTTAGTACACAAAAAAAAACGGCAAATCCAAAGATTTGCCGTTTCAATATTGAAATTAAATATTCTAGCCTTGCTTAATAGCAGCATGAGCAGCAGCAAGTCTTGCGATAGGAACGCGGAATGGAGAACAACTTACGTAGTTCATTCCTACTTCGTTACAAAACTCAACTGAACTAGGCTCACCACCATGCTCACCACAAATACCTACTTTAAGATTAGGTTTAACGGAACGTCCTTTTTCAACACCCATTCTAACTAACTGTCCAACACCTTCCTGATCGAGAACCTCGAATGGATCGTGCTTAAGAACTCCATTTTCAATATAAACCGGGAGGAACTTACCAGCATCATCTCTAGAATAACCGAATGCCATCTGAGTAAGATCATTGGTTCCAAAGGAAAAGAATTCCGCTTCCTTAGCAATTAAATTAGCTGTAAGAGCAGCTCTAGGTATTTCAATCATAGTACCTACGAGATAATCCATTTTATCACCTCTTTCAGAGAATACTTTTTCAGCTGTTTCACGGATAATTGCTTCCTGTAATTTATATTCCTCAACAGTACCGATCAAAGGAATCATAATTTCAGGTCTGGCATCAATCCCTTTTGCTTTAAGATTCATAGCAGCCTCAATAATTGCTCTGGCTTGCATCTCAGTTATTTCAGGATAAGTAATTCCTAAACGGCAACCTCTATGACCAAGCATTGGATTAAATTCTTCTAAGTCATGAACTTTTTGTTTCACGTCCTCAACAGTTATTCCCATTTCTTTGGCCATAATTGCCTGATTTTCTTCTTCATGAGGAACAAATTCATGCAAAGGAGGATCAAGTAAACGAATAGTTACTCCATATCCAGCCATTGCTTCAAAGATACCTTCAAAGTCTTCTCTCTGAATAGGAAGTAATTTATCAAGTGCTTTTCTTCTACCAGCTTCGTCAGATGCAAGAATCATTTCACGCATTGACTTAATTCTATCACCTTCGAAAAACATATGCTCTGTTCGGGTTAATCCAATTCCTTGTGCACCAAATTCGCGTGCAACCAAAGAATCTTTTGGTGAATCAGCATTTGTTCTCACTGTCATTGTAGCATACTTATCAGCAAGACTCATAAGTTCATCGAAATCACCACTCAAGCTAGGATCCATAGTAGCAACCTCACCGTCATAAACCTCTCCTGTACTACCGTTAAGTGAGATCCAATCACCCTCCTTATAGACTTTTCCGTCCATAGTCATAGTTTTCTCCTTGTAATTGATCTTAACTCCACCTGCTCCTGAAATACAACATTTTCCCATTCCACGAGCAACAACTGCTGCGTGAGAAGTCATCCCGCCTCGTGCAGTAAGAATACCTTTTGCAAGGTGCATTCCTTTTAAGTCCTCAGGAGAAGTTTCAATACGAACAAGAATTACATTTTTTCCTTTACTTGACCAATCTTCAACTTCGTCAGAGAAGAATACAATTTGACCACTTGCTGCACCAGGTGAAGCAGCTAATCCCTTAGCTAAAATTGTTGCAGATTTAAGACCATCGGTATCAAATATAGGGTGTAATAGTTCATCCAGTTTGTATGCTTCGACTCTTAAAAGGGCTGTCTTCTCATCAATCATACCTTCTCTAAGAAAATCCATTGCAATTTTCACCATAGAAGCACCAGTACGTTTACCGCTTCTTGTCTGCAATAACCAAAGTTTGCCTTCCTGAATAGTAAATTCAAGATCTTGCATATCTCTGTAATGACTTTCTAATTTATTTTGAGTATCAAATAAATCTTTATACACTTCTGGCATTACTTCTTCGAGAGAAGGGAATTTTGAAGCTCTTTCCTCTTCTGAAACTTGTGCTAGAACTGCCCAACGCTGTGATCCTTCTTTTGTAATTTGTTGAGGGGTTCTTATACCAGCAACCACGTCTTCACCCTGTGCATCAATCAAATATTCACCGTTGAAGATATTCTCTCCAGTTGCAGCATCTCTTGTAAAAGCGACACCTGTACCTGAAGATTGCCCCATGTTTCCATAAACCATTGCCTGAACGTTTACTGCTGTACCCCATTCTCCAGGAATTTTATTCATCTGACGGTAATAGATAGCCCTGTCAGTATTCCAACTATCGAAGACTGCATAAACAGCACCCCAAAGTTGCTCCCATGGATCGGTTGGAAAATCATGTCCAGTCTGATCTTTTACAGCTTTTTTGAACTTAGAAACCATCTCTTTAAGATCATCAACGCTAAGATCAGTATCATCTTCAACACCTTTGGCTTCTTTAACTTGCTCAATGATTTCTTCAAAAGGATCAGGATCGGTCTTAGATTCTGGTTTCAAACCTAAAACAACATCGCCATACATCTGTACAAAGCGACGGTATGAATCCCATGCAAATCTGTCATTTCCTGTTTTAGATGCCAAACCAATAACTGCATCATCATTCATACCCAAATTTAGTACTGTATCCATCATACCGGGCATTGAAACACGAGATCCGGATCTTACTGAAAGCAGACAAGGATTTTCAATGCTTCCAAATTTAGTACCGGTAATGTTTTCAACATTAGCTACAGCTGCTTCTACTTCTTCTTTAATTAGTTCAACAACTTTTTCCTTACCAAGTGTATTGTACTCGGTACATACTTCAGTTGTGATAGTCAATCCCGGAGGTACCGGAACACCAATAAGATTCATTTCAGCTAGGTTTGCACCTTTACCACCAAGTAAGTTTTTCATATCAGCCTTACCTTCAGCTTTTTTATCGCCAAAAGTATAAACGCGTTTTACCTGAGACATATTCATTCCCTTTCTTTAGTTATATTGTTAATAATGAGTGATTTATCAAGTTCTATTATAGATTTTAAGAGTACAAATGTATTTAAAATAAATGTAAAATTATTCTAAATAAGCATAATTAAATGTAGTTAACTGATAATGAGAATAGTGTGTAGAAAGATTATTCAGACCTTGGGTGAAAACTCATAATTGTATCCCTAAGATACTCACGATCAATATGAGTATATATCTCTGTTGTCAGAATTGATTCATGTCCTAACATTTCCTGAACGGCTCTAAGATCGGCTCCACCCTCAATAAGATGTGTTGCAAAGGAATGTCTTAATGTATGCGGACTAATCGTTTTGGGAATATTTATCTTTTCAGCAAGTTGCTTGATAATCGTAAATATCATTACACGAGTAAGCCCCTTCCCCCGACGGTTCAAAAACAAAACATTTTCAAATTTATTATCAATGAAGGCTAATAATTTTCTACTCTGCAAATAATTCCGAATCTCTATGATTGCTCTGTTACCAATAGGAATTAGTCTTTCCTTTTCACCTTTCCCCTTAACTTTAATATAGGATTTATCCAGATACATATCACTTATTCTCAGATTAATAAGTTCTGAAACCCTTAATCCGCAGCTATATAAGACTTCGATAATGGCTTTATTCCTGTGACCTTCTGGCTTACTGAGATCTATTGCATCAATTAATGAATCAATTTCCTCAACACTTAATACTTCCGGTAACTTTTTCCCAATTCTAGGACCTTCAATCAAGGCACTTGGATCCTCCAAGATTAAATCTTCCATTAATAAATACTTAAAATAGGCTTTTAATCCCGAAATTAATCGAGCCTGACTCCTGGGACTCATTCCAAGTTCATTAATAAACTTTAGAAAATCATCCAAATGAGAAGAAGTAATCTGCTCAGGTCTGACATCCAATTTTCGATTATCAAGAAACTGCAATAATTTCTTCAGATCAGCAGAATATGCTTCAACCGAATTCTCAGACAAAGATTTTTCAAGCCTCAAAAAATATTGAAAATCACGCAAGCTATCCTCCCAGTTCATAATTCCTATATTAAATTTGGCTGGTTAATACACAATGTTTTCTACGATATTAATTTCCAAAGGTTACAAACCAAGTGATAGGCCATGATTAAAGAAAAGAATAAATAAAAACATGGTAAATACCGTTCTTCTACTTTTTTGCCAATTTATATTTTAAGGTATTCTTTCAAGTGCAAGAATAAGTGAAATCCCAAGAGCAGCACCAGAAATTAACAAATTCCAATCCCGGCGCTTTACACCCATAATATCTACTATCAATAAGCTAAGTCCCATAACAATAAGAACAATTAATATTTGTCCTAACTCAATCCCAATATTAAAAGATAACAGTGGTAAGATTAGAGAATCTTCTCCCGAAATCATTGCTCTCAGGTAATTTGAGAAACCTAATCCATGAATTAATCCGAAAAATAATGCAGCTGAATATTTTAATCGATGTGAAGAATTTACAAATTTGTCCGATTTTTGCAGAACGTTAACCAGGGCTGTCAGAAATATTGTAACAGGAATCAAAAATTCGATCCAAGCGGTTGATATTTTTATAATATTCAAGGAAGCCAGTACAAGAGTAATTGAATGTCCAACCGTAAATGCAGTAATCAGGATGAGTAATTTTTTCCAAAACTTTATTGGATATACAATAGTTAGTGTTAGTATAAATAAAATATGATCATATCCATTAATGTCAGCAATATGATCGATGCCCAGTTTTAAATAAAGGTCAAAAATACTCATTATATCAATAAATTATATTTGGTTTTAATTATGTAATACAAATCTAATTGACAAATGTTATAAATCATTAATTTTGGGATGAAAATTTTTCAAGAAAAAATTTCAGAAATATATGAGCATAGATCAATAAAGAATATTGTTTATGTTTGAAGTCTGAATGAGGGAATGAGGGAATGATTGAATGATTGAATAAATATTTAAGAAAGGATGAGGGGATTTTTGATAATATTATTTTTGTTAGTTTTTCAAACACAGGTTAGTTACAGTCACCCTATTCATGTTTCAATATGTAATATTGAAATTGATAAGGATACAATGACTGTTTCGATGAAATTATTTAAGGATGATTTTCAATTGGCAATCGAACATAATTTCGGAAAATATATTGTTTTGGAAAACGCAGATAACATTCCTGAAAATAAGATGATTGAGGATTATATCCATAATATGTTTAGCCTGATAGCAAACACAAGAGATACACTCAAGCTAAAATATAAAAATAATGAATTAAATGAAGAAGCCATCTGGCTTAATTACAAATGTTATGTTTCTGGGTTGAAAAATATTCATATTTATAATTCAATTTTTCTGGATATATACCATGACCAAACTAATCTCGTTATTATTAATTTCAATGGCAAGCAAAACGGATATCGCTTTAATTCAAAAAACACCGCTGAACAAATTGATCTAAAATGAACTATATGATTAAATATATTCGATTTGGATTGATGATACAGATTTTGTTATTATCTGTATGCTTTTCCGCATCAGCCACTCATAACCGAGCCGGTGAAATTACTTTACGACAAATATCTGAATTAACTTACGAAATAAAGATAACTACATTTACTTATACTCTGAGTGCTGCAGATCGCCGCGAATTAGAAGTTCAATGGGGAGATAATACGGTCTCACTTGCCAGCAGGGATACCATTACAATTCTACCTAATTATTATCAACGAAATGTATATATAGCTCAACATACTTTTCCCGGCCCTGGAACTTATGAGATAGTTGTTGAGGATCCAAATCGTAATCTAGGGGTAAAAAATATTCCTAATTCGGTAAATGTTATTTTTTCGGTCAAAACAATAATTACTGTTAATCCGGATCTTGGAAATAATAATACTCCTGTTCTACTTAATTACCCTATTGACAAAGCCGCCTTAAATAATGTTTTTATTCATAACCCTGCTGCTTTTGATTTTGATGGAGACAGTATTTCTTACAGACTAACAGTATGCACAAAGGAAAATGGGGAGGAAATAATCGATTATGAATACCCTGCAGCATCTGACACCTTGTACGTAAATCCCATAACGGGAGATCTTGTTTGGGATTCACCGGTTGACACAGGAATATATAATATTGCGATGGATATTGAAGAATGGAGACAAGGAGTTAAAATTGGAAATATCGCCAGAGATATGCAGGTGGAGGTTTTCAAAACTTTAAATAATCCACCGGTAAACGACAGCCTACAGAATTTCTGTATTCTAGCCGGAACAATATTTCAGGTTGCCATACATTCAACAGATATTGATAATGACAGCCTTTCACACTTCATTACCGGTGGCCCCTTTGCTTATGACGATGGTAAAGCATACCTAGAAGAACTTTCTCGATCGGATGGAGATTTAACGACATTATTTACATGGGAAACATCTTGCGGACAGGCAAGAAATCAACCTTATCTGGTGATAATTAAAACAGAAGATCATAATAGCGATATAAGTCTGGTCGATATCGATAATATTTCAATTAAAGTTCTAGCCCCACCTCCGGCAACACCCGAATTAATTCCTTCGAGTGTCTCGACTAATATTCTGTGGGATAAATATAATTGTGAAGATATTCTTGGTTATAATGTTTACAGGAGAGAAGGCTCATATATTCATGAATATGATTCCTGTAGCCCTGGATTGCCAGAATACACAGGTTATGAATTGATAGCCCGAACCAATTCCTTTTCCGATACAACTTATCTTGACAATAACAATGGCTCTGGCTTATTTCAGGGAATTGAGTATTGTTATAGGATTACCGCTATTTTAACAGATGGTTCAGAAAGTTTCCCCAGTGAAGAAAACTGCACTAACCTTGTTTCAGGATCTCCTTCCATTCTGGAAGTCTCTGTTGAAGATTATGCAATAATTGGTTCTATTGAGGTTGTCTGGGCAAAACCTCAGGATCTCGACACCCTGGATGCCTACGGTCCTTATAAATATTTAATATATAGATCAGATGATCTATGGGGAAATAATCTGTCTATTATCGACAGCTTTGGTACCGCAAATCTGGATGATACTATTTATATTGACAATGGATTGAATACAACTGAATTCCCTTACTCCTATTCTGTTGAATTATACAATGATGAATCGGGAAATAGATTTAAAATTGGAAAACCCGAGATCGCCTCCAGTTTTTATCCTGAAATATCGGAACATGACAATGAACTCCGGTTAAAATTTAGACGTAACGTTCCCTGGCTGAACACTTCATATACAATATTCCGATACAATGATTTAAGTGGTATTTTTGATTCTATTGGCAATACAACAAAGGAATTCTATGATGATATTGAATTAATAAATAATAAGGAATACTGTTATTATATCCAATCTGAAGGGATTAGGGAATTGAATAATATTGAGTATCAAAATAACAATACTTCACATCAAAATTGTGGCATACCTATCGATACAATTCCTCCTTGTCCTCCTTTCCTTGAGGTGCAGTCAAGTTGTGACAGTCTTTTTAATAATTTAAATTGGCAATACTCATCCTCTCAGGAAGAATGCTCCGAAGATATTGTTAAGTATCGAATATATTATACAAACCAATTGAATATAGAACACGTTGTACTTGACAGCATTGAAGGAAAGGAAAATACCAGTTACTGGCATTTTCCAGGTATAGAAACAGGTTTAGCAGCAAGTTATTTTGTGACAGCTATCGATTCTTTTGGGAATGAAAGCGAGCCCTCTGTTAAAGTTATTGTTGATAATTGCATAAAATATGCTATCCCAAATGTCTTTAGTCCTAATAATGATAACTATAACGACATTCTAAGACCCTATGAATACCAGGATGTTGAAAAAATTGATCTGAGTATATTTAATAGGTGGGGGCAGGTAATATTCGAAACTGAAGACCCGGAAATATTCTGGAATGGTAAACATCAGAAAACTAATGAACTCGTTTCTCCAGGAGTATATTATTATATTTGTGATGTTTACGAAAAAAGAATAAGTGGAATACAAGTGCGAAATATAGTAGGTTTTATTCATATTTTTCATGAAAAAGGAGCAATTAACACTGATGAAGTTGAATTTTAAAATTATCTTCCTCCTATTGCTAGCAACTAGCATTAAGGGTATTGGACAAAGACTTCCTGATGAGTATCTATTATCTGGCATGGCGATGTATGAAAGAGATATAAAAGATTCATCATTGATATATTTCAAAAAATCTTTGGAAATCAAGCCCGATAATTCTGACTCTCATTTTTATCTTGGAAAGTTATATTTTGATATGAATAACAATTCTGAGGCTATTAAACATTTTCTCTTTGTTGAAAAGAAACAAACTGGGCGAGCTTCTTTTATGCTGGTTAAGGCTTATGCCCAAATAGGAGAAATTGAGAAGGCAATAGAATTTCTTGAGATTCATTTAAGATCTAATTACAAACTCCCTGAGAGTAAAATATTTTTGGATCCAGTGATTCAAAAACTTGAAAATAATGGTTTATGGATTGATTTCTGGAAGAACAATAATTCATATTCAGGATTTGACGAGGCAATAGCTTCAATAAACTACTTAATAAAAACTAAAGAATATCTTGAAGCTATCAATTTAATAACTGAAAGTTTGAAAAAAGCTTATCGAAAGCCTCCCCTTCTGGCATTAAGAGCGGAAATTTATGATATGCTTGAAAATTATAGTCTCGCGATTGAAGATTTGAATAATGCTATCCCAGGTGATAAAAGAAATCCAGAGTTATATATTTTCAGAGCAAAAGTTCTAATGAAGGAGCATAAATATAAAGCTGCACTTAAAGATCTTGATATTGCCTTGAAGTATACACCCGAAAATTTTAGTATTTATCCCTTAAGAGCTATGGCTGAGCAAAAGTCTGGTTTTTTAGAACGCGCCCAATCGGACATGAACTTTTATCTAAGATATTTTCCTGAAGATGATAATGCATGGTATGGTTTTGGTGAAATATACAAATCAGAAGGTCTCTACTTCGATGCCTTAAAATGCTTTAATAAATGTCTTAGCTTAGATAAAACTAAATCTGAGTATTATTTATCCAGAGGTGAAACATATTTTAATACGCGAACTTTCAAGTATGCAAATAATGATCTTGCAATGGCTCTCGATTTGGATCCGCGGAATGCAAAGGCATATTTCATTAAGGGCCAAACAAGTCTCAAGCTAGGTGATAAGGATCATGCATGTTATTGTTTTCAGAAAGCATTTGAATACGGGATGAGGGAATCATATAATGAGATGATTAAAAATTGTCCGCCAGAAAATAACTAGAAATGGAGACAAGAGGAACAGAAATTACTGTCAAAGAATGGATCAAAAGGCTTCAATCTGAAGATGATATTTTAGTTAAGAAAACTATTACTGAGTTAAGAGATAAAGGAAGTAATGAATTAATCCCAGAATTAGGAAATCTTCTTAAAAACAAAGCTACTGAAGAAATTTCTACTTCAGTAATAAGCTTCTTCAGGGATCTTAAGCTTCAGGACAGCGTTCCTGCGTTTGTGCAAGTGCTAAAAGAAAGTAAAGAGTTACCTGAATTCTCCTCCTTAGTTTCTGCCGCCTGGGAAAATGGACTCGATTATTCAGAACATCTGGAGTTCTTTATTAATCTGATTCTTGATGAAGATTTTATCATAGCAATGGAATCCTTCACTGTTGTAGAAGAGAATGTAGAAAATCTTAATCAGCAAAAGAGAATTCAATTCAGCAAATATATTACTAAAAGAATGAAGTTTGTTTCTGAAGATAAAGCAAGCTTAGTGAAAGAATTGCTTTCTATAGTAGATATTGCACCTGGACCTTTCAGTCTGGACGAATCAGAATAATTTCTAAAGGGGATCTCAATGTAAATTAGAGAAATATTTCATAAACTGAGATCTTTCATATACTAGAGGATCATTTAAATTCGAATAATTCATTTTACCCCTGAAGTCGTCAATAGATTTATATTTATTAGTTAACATCCATGTTTCCAGCTTATCAATCAAATCTGTTAGGTACTCAACACCATTTTTATATAGAACAGAACAGATTTGAACTGTAGTTGCTCCTGCCAATAATAATTTAATTACTGCCTCGCCAGAATGAACACCGGTTGATGCTGCTATATTCATTTCTGGAACTTCACCTGAGACTATACCTGTCCAACGAAGTGTATTTCTAAGATCAGAAGGTGAACTGAAAACTTCAGAGCTAACCATTGTCATATCATCCAAATCAATATCGGGAGAATAAAAGCGGTTAAACATAACAACGCCATCAGCTTTTCTGAAATATAGCTGATTTACCAAATTAAGAGGATTAGTAAATTGAGATCCAATTTTTATTATTATTGGGATATTAATAAGTTCTTTTAGTTTCTCAATAACTTCAAAATAAACAGCTTCATAATCATGTGCAGATTTATTTTTATCAAGTGGCAGAATAAACAGATTCAGTTCAAGTGCATCAGCCCCAGCCTCTTCAATGCGGCTCGCAAAGTTGACCCACTCACCAGAAGAAACACAATTAATACTGGCAATAATTGGTATCTGGACAGCCTTTTTTGCACTTCGGATTAATTCAAGATATTCCCCAACAGAATTTTCTTTTGAATACCTCTTAACATAATCGTAAGCTTCAGGATAATCGGATGTATCAGCCAAGGCATCAACATCAAACATTATCTGCTCCTCAAATAAAGATTTAATTACTACTGCACCAGCACCAAGAGAGTCAAACTTTCTGATGCGATCTAGTGAACTAGTAAGTCCAGAGCTACTTATAATAAATGGATTCCTGAGTTTAAGACCTGCATAAGTAGTATTTAAGTTTGCCATTTTTTCCTTATTAGTTAGTGTAATTTCTAATTCCAAATATCAAGCTACCTATTCTTATTATTGTGGAACCTTCATCCAATGCAACTAAATAATCATCTGACATACCCATAGATAATTCTTTAAAATGAGTATTGTTTTTAAAATGTTTCTCTTTTATCTCTTCAAAAATAAGTTTTAGATTCCTGAATTCCTCTTTCACCTGAATAAAATTATCAGTAAAAGTTGCCATCCCCATCAATCCTGAGATAATAACACTCCCAAACTCTTCCTTTTTCAGCTCATCAAGAAAAAACGGCAATTCCTCCTCGCTTAAGCCAAACTTTGTTTCTTCCTGTGCTATGTGAACCTGAATAAGACAGTTTATCTTTCGATTATTCCTTACTGCCTCTTTATTTATTGTCCTGAGGAGTTTCAAACTATCGACTGCATGGATTAAATTAACAAAAGGAGCTATATATTTTACTTTATTAGATTGAAGATGTCCAATCATGTGCCATTCAATATCATCAGGAAGGTTCTCTGCTTTTCTTACAAGTTCTTGAACCTTATTTTCACCAAAAATTCGCTGACCCTCATCGTACAATTTTAAAATCTCCTCTTCAGGCTTGGTTTTCGAAACAGCAACAAGCTTTATCTCAGAAGTTAATTGTTTTCTAAACTCCAGATATTTTTCTTTTGTCTCAGACATGAATCAAAATTAAATAAATATGAGAGAAAATGAATCTGAATAGGTCAATGTTTTTTTTCCAGATCCTCTCCAACTTTCTTTGACCTGTAAATTTACAAATACCTTAAAATGATCCAATTAATCCAAGCCTCTAATCTAATGAATGAATAACCAGGCCGCTTCGGAGTTTTGGTTCAAACCATGTTGTTTTTGGGGGCATAATATTACCAGTATCAGCAATATCCATTAATTGCTTCATAGAAACAGGATAAAGAGCAAATGCAACTTCCATTTCACCAGAATCAACCCGTCTTTTTAATTCCTTTAAGCCTCGGATACCGCCAACAAAATCAATACGTTTTGATTTCCTTAAATCTGCAATATCGAGTAAGGGTTCTAAAATAGCTTCAGATAAAACATTCACATCAAGACTACGAATTGGATCGTTATCGTCATAAGTATCCTGATTTGCTGTCAATGAATACCAATTCCCATCGAGATACATGGAAAAATTATGAAAAGAATCCGGTTTATAAATTTCCTCTCCTTTCAGAGTAATGATGAAATTCTTGCTCAATTCTTCAACGAATTCTTTCTTAGTTAGTCCATTTAAATCTTTTACTAGTCTGTTGTAATCAATAATTGTGAGCTGACCGGCAGGGAAAAGAACTGTAAGAAAATAATTATACTCTTCTTTACCAGTATGGTTTGGATTATTTTTCTTTCTTTCATTTCCAACAAGCGCAGCAGCGGCAGTTCTATGGTGTCCATCGGCTACATATGTATATTTCACTTCATTAGCAAAGATCTCTTCAATTGTTCTGATTGTTTCCTTTTCATCGATAAGCCAAAAATGATGACCAATTCCATCTTCTGTCGAAAAGTCATATTCAGCTTTTGATTTAACCACCTCAGCTACTATTGCGTCCAGGTCTTTATGATCAGGATAGGCAAAAAACACAGGTTCTGCATTAAATCCTGAAACACGAATATGATTCATCCGGTCTTCTTCTTTATCTGGACGAGTTAATTCATGCTTCTTAATAATATCATTCATGTAATCCTCAACTGCTGAGCAACCTACAATTCCATATTGAGTTTTACCAAACATTGTTTGTGCGTATACATACAGAAAATCCTCTTTATCCATAAAGAACATTTCATTGTCAATAAGCTGTTCAAGATTCTCTTTTGCTTTATTGTATACCTGATCCGAATGTAAATCCACATCTTCCGGCAGATCAACCTCCGGTTTTACAACATGCAAAAATGAATAAGGATTATCTTTTACTTCATCTCTGGCTTCGGAGGAATTAAGTACATCATAAGGCCGTGAAGCAACCTGATTTACAAATTCCTTTTTTGGTCTATAGCCCTTAAATGATTTTAGTATTGCCATAATAAAATATTACTTTCTGATTTTCTATCACCTTAAGATATCAACTCAGAATTTATTAACCATAAATTTAATGTCTCCTTCTTCAGCAAAATTAATTATCTGAGTAGCAGCAGCAACCCCAGAATTAAGGTTTGCTTCGGCAGTTTGGGCACCCATTTTTTTAGGAGTAAAGAAGCAGCGATCTGCATAATCACTTTCAATTTCATCTTTGTTATCGGGAGCAACATCAGAGAAATATCTGAAATCTTTTCTCACTTGAAACATTCTCAAGAGTCCGTCCTCATGAATAACTTCTTTTCTTGCGGTATTGATAATCGTAGCTCCTTCTGGCATATTCTTCAACAGATCGTAATTAATACTACCCTTTGTTTTATCGTTAGCAGGGAGGTGCAAAGAAATATACTGACATTTTGAATACAATGATTCTGCTGTTTCTTCCCACTTAACTCCGTCATTTTCAACCATTACTTTTTCAACAAAAGGATCGAAGGCATATACTTTCATTCCAAAGCCTTTCGCAATTAAACCTACTATTCTTCCTACATAACCATAAGCATGAATACCAATCTTCTTACCTCTCAATTCAACACCGGCTGCACCGGAATATCTTTGGCGATTCATTAATATCATCATCCCAAAAACAAGCTCAGCGACAGCATTGGAATTCTGACCCGGTGTATTCATTACAACAATTTTCTTAGCTGTTGCTGCTTGTAAATCGACATTGTCATATCCTGCTCCTGCTCTTACAATAATTTTCAGTTTATTGCCCGCCTCAATTACTTTTTCATCAATCTTATCGCTACGTACAATAAGTGCGTCAACATCTTTTACTGCATCTAGTAAGTCTGTATGACTCTCATATTTCTCGAGTAGCAAGAATTCATTTCCTGATTCTCTTACGACTTCTCTAATACTATCAACCGCTGATTTTGAGAATGGCTTTACTGTAGCTACTAATATTTTCATTGTGTTATAATTTTAATTTTTACTTTCAAATTCCTTCATTGCATTTGTTAAAACGCCAACAGTTTCGATAGGCATGGCATTATATATTGAAGCCCTAAATCCTCCAACAGACCGATGACCCTTAATTCCTACAATTCCTTTGGAAGTAGCAAACTCTAAAAATTCAGATTCCTTGTCCTTATAATTCTCTGACATAACAAATGTTACATTCATTATAGAACGATCTTTTTCGTCAGCAATATTTGAAACAAACATTTTATTTCGTGCAATCTCATTATACAACAATTCAGACTTTTCAATATTTGCTTTATACATAACTTCTATTCCTCCCAATTGCTTATACCAACGCAGAGTATGAAGAGCAGCATATATTGATAGACATGGAGGTGTGTTAAACATTGAATCTGAATTGATATGCGTTGCATAATTCAACATAGTTGGAATATTTCTGTCAACTTTACCCAAAGCATCATTCTTGATTATTACAAAAGCTACACCTGCAGGCGCAAGGTTTTTCTGAGCTCCGCCATATATCATTATATACTTTGAAACATCCATAGGACGACTAAAAATATCAGAAGACATATCTGCTATCAGAGGTACTTTACAATCTAAATCTTTCTTGATCTCAGTACCATAAATTGTATTGTTCGTGGTAATATGAAAATAATCAGCATCTGCCGGAACTGAATAATCCTTAGGAATATAATTATATATTGTATTCTTTGATGAACCAACAACCTCGACTTCTCCAAAATTCTTCGCTTCTTTTATGGCTTTTGCTGCCCAGGTACCCGTATCGAGATAAGCTGCTTTTTTATTCAGAAAATTATATGGAATCATGGCAAACTGCAAACTCGCACCACCATGAAGAAAAAGAATAGAGTATCCCTCGGGAATTCCCAAAAGCTCCTTAAAAAGATCCTGAGCCTCACTCAGAATTGCCATAAAGTCTTTACTTCTGTGAGATATTTCCATCACAGACAACCCTGAACCATTCAAATTCAATACTCCTTTAGCTGTATTTTCAATAGTATACTGAGAAAGAATTGAAGGTCCAGCAGAAAAATTATACTTTTTCATATTTAATATATATTAGATTTTTAATGATGTAAAATTAAGTATTTAATTACGAATCTTAAGCACAAATACAGTAATGGTTAATAAATAATAGTTTATTGTTAATTAATTCACAAATATATCAATTTTAAAGCTTAACCAGATGATTTTTTCTCAGAATTGGAATAATTGAGGTTTGATTAAGTGTGTGACAATACTCAATTACATCATCCAGGTTATTCTTCTTTAATCGAGTACGTTGGGCTGCTTTTTGGATATACTCAACGAGATTATCCTTGGCAAGTAACCATAAGTCCTGAGCAGCATAGGCAGAATCACATATAGTATAGAATTGATCTGTTTTCAATAATGCATCTACAACGGCACCAGCAAAAAGGGTGTCCTCAAGGTTAATTTTATTCTTCCATCCGGCACAGAGAATCAGAACCTCAGTATTTTCCTTTTTAAGATGATCAATAATTCCTCCAAGATTTAGAAATGCACCAACTAAAACTTGCTTTGACGAGGATGCTAGTTGAATGGCTTGTGTCCCATTAGTAGTTGAATAAACTATATCATTATCTTTTACCCTTTCAGGTGTAAAATTGAATGGAGAATTCCCAAAATCAGCAAAGTCTCTGACTATCCCATCCCTTTCAGCAGCAACCATATAACCTGAATCTTTCATCGCTTTAGCCTCTTCAAGTGTGGCAACAGGAATAATTTTTTTTGCACCGTTCATGAATGCTGCAACAATAGCAGAAGAGGCTCTTAGAACATCGGTTACTACAGCAATAGCCTCTTTGTTTTCATAATTCTTGTACAAAGCCGGACTTAAACAAACTTCTATTTTCTTTTTATCGATCACTTTAATTATTTTCAATTTATATTATACTCCAGGTAAATTAACATTAGTTTTCTTTATAAAAAGGCATTTTCACAATAACTGCTCTAAGATCCTTATTCCTTACACGGATGATTATTTCTGTTCCAATATTTGAAAAAACAGTCTTGATATAAGCCATTCCAATACCCTTTTTAAGCATTGGGGACATCGTTCCGGAAGTAACCTCGCCAATCTCCTCTCCATTCAAACTAAAAACTTTATAATGTTGTCTGGGAATTCCACGATCAATCATTTCGAAACCTCTCAACTTTCTATTAACACCATCTCTTTTTTGATTCTGCAGAAGCTCCTTATCAATAAAATCATTGTTTTCTGAGAATTTAGTAATCCAGCCTAATCCTGCTTCCAGGGGGGAGGTTGTTTCATTAATTTCATTTCCATAAAGACAGAATCCCATTTCAAGACGTAGAGTATCTCTGGATGCCAATCCTACTGGAAGAATACCATATTCAGCACCCGCCTTCATAATTTTATCCCATATCTCATCTCCTTCGCTATTATAGAAATATAATTCGAATCCTCCGGCACCGGTATATCCGGTATTAGAAATAATTACCTTTTTAATTCCAGCAAATTCAATTGTTCTAAAAGTATAATAAGGAATAGTGTTCAAATCAATA
>JAGLSB010000220.1 GCA_023135955.1 Bacteroidales bacterium
GAATCAAGATTTCCTGTAGGCTCATCAGCGAGAATAATAGATGGATCATTAACCATAGCTCTTGCTACCGCTACCCTCTGGCGCTGTCCTCCGGATAATTCATTCGGTTTATGATGCATTCGATCACTTAGTCCTACATCATTAAGAACTTTCTTCGCTCTTTCTTCCCGATAAGCCTTATTCTTGCCTGCGTATATTAAGGGTAGCATTACATTTTCTAATGCATTATATCTTGGAAGTAAGTTAAAAGTCTGAAATATAAATCCTATTTCAGAATTTCTGACATCTGCCAGCTGATTATCATCCATCTTACTAACATCAGTACCATTTAATACATACTTACCATTGGTAGTCGTATCCAAACATCCTAACAGATTCATGAGGGTGGATTTACCAGATCCCGATGGCCCCATAATAGCAACATACTCATTTGTCTTAATATCCAGAGTAATAGACTGAAGCGCCTTTACAACTATACTTCCAATATAATAATACTTTACAACCTTATCGAGTTCAATAATATTTGACATGATTTTTTAAATTTTTACGAATTTAGTGATATAAACGTGAAAATATGAAGAATATTTACTAAAAGTTTAAAACAAACCCCTGTTTGGGAATTCCCTTCCTGAAAAATACTATTCCAATAAAAAACAAGTCGATACTTATACTGACTAATGGATGATCTTTAATAATCTTCCAGGCTTCCCTCATTTCTCCTGACCAGTTAATATCATCTAAAATAATAAAACTATTCTCATCACAAATATTTACAAAATAATTAAAATATCTAATAGTTGGTTCCTGTCTGTGATTCCCATCTAAAAAAATTGCATAATTATTTTTTTTGAAATTGGATTTTGTAATGAAGTCATCAAAGTTTTCATTATATCCGATAATATTTTTCAATCCGAGTTTCCGAAATTCCTTCTGGGCAAAGACAAGTCTTTCTGCATCGCCTTCAACCGTGTGCACCTTAACATCTGGCAAAGAACCGGCAAGATAAGCAGTGCTGACTCCCATTCCAGTACCAAATTCAATTACAGCCTCAGGTTTATAATAGTATAATATTCTCCATAACAATTGTCCGTACCTGGGACGGATTCCAGTTTTCTTCACCAAGCTATTAACTTTAACAGACCCCTTTGTCTCCTTCCTGGATCCAGCACCAATTTCGCATATATTAATTTTATCTTTATTCTTTGTGAGGCTTTCATGCCATGAAAGGATATTCTTAATATACTGCGATTTATACGTAGCATAATTCCCTAATACCTTAGCAATAAAATCGAAAACAAAAGGTGAGTGAACGTCATGCCCTTTCTTGCTTTTTGAAAATATCTTATAATTAATGTATCGAAAAATAAATTGTAGATCTGACATATTAACACTTCGTTAAATAGTGAATAATGAATGAGAGAATGATGAATTAATTTATTATAAATGATAGCGTCAATTTCCATTAATGACTTGTATTAAGAGTAAACAAAGTAATTTCAGGAGGTGTTCCTACTCGCCCCGGAAAAGCGATATAGCCTAGTCCGATATTCACATACAAATATTGCAATCCTTCCTGATAAAGCCCCGACCATCTGGGATATTTAAGTTTCACAGGACTCCATTTCCATCCCGGAATGTTAATAGCGAATTGCATTCCATGAGTATGTCCTGATAAAGTCAGATCAATATCTGTTTCCGGAAGAACAACAGCATCCCAATGTGAGGG
>JAGLSB010000221.1 GCA_023135955.1 Bacteroidales bacterium
AATCATTGGCGATGTAATGATTGATAATTATTTTTGGGGAAAAGTTAAGCGAATATCTCCAGAAGCTCCGGTACCGGTCATTTCAGATCTAAGTGATGAGAAAAGATTAGGTGGAGCTTCTAATGTGGCTCTGAATATCAGAGCTTTAGGAGCGATCCCAATTTTATGCTCAGTAATAGGAAATGATGAAAAAGGAAAAGTTTTTCTTGATTTGCTGAAAGAGGAAAAGCTTACTGATATTGGGATAATTATTGACGAAGAAAGAATTACTACTCAAAAGACCAGAATCATCAGTAATAATCAGCATTTATTAAGGGTAGATGAGGAAATAGATGAAAAAATATCACCCAGATCAGAGGATAAGTTAATTTCCTTTATCAGGGAAGTCATTAATAAAAAGTCAATCCAGTCGGTTTTGTTTCAAGACTATGACAAAGGAGTAATTACAACTAGACTTATCGAGGAGGTTGTGAAAATGGCTAATAGTGCAAAAATTCCTGTTTTAGTTGACCCCAAAAAGAAAAATTTTCTTTCATATAAAAAAGTTAGCCTGTTTAAGCCTAATTTTAAAGAGCTAAAAGAAGGCTTGAAAGCTGATGTTGACAAATCTGACATGAAAGATGTAGCTTCTTTAATGGAGGAATTTAGGAAAGAGCAGTCGATAAAGAATGTGATGCTTACCTTATCAGAACTTGGGATTATTGTGAATCACAGAAATGCATACCATCATATCTCTGCAGAAGTACGAGATATAACAGATGTGTCTGGCGCAGGTGATACTGTAATAAGCGTAGCTGCTCTTTGTCTTGGCGCAAAGTTAAATCCTCTTCAAACAGCGGCTTTGTCTAATCTTGCTGGTGGACAAGTTTGTGAGAAGCCGGGTGTTGTTCCTGTAGACAAAGATCAGTTACTGGAAGAGGCTAAGTCTATTGTGGTTTAAGGAAGAAACAATAATATATTAAAATATGAAAATAGAAAGAATTGCATGTATAGGGGGGCAAGTTTAGTTGCAGCTAGAGATAAGATGGATGAAACACAAGATGCAATGAGAGCTATCCGGTCAAAGGAATTTAAATTGATTCATAACTTAATGCCAGAACGGCCTTATTGCCAATTTAATCGTTACAAAGAAACGAGCTATCCTGTCTTGCTCTACTAAATGTATTGAATATGAAGGGAGAATTACCTCCCGAACAAGCTCTTTTTATGGCTTCTTCAAAACCTGAATTATTAATTCTAATCTTTATTTATCAGCATAATCTTTCGATTATGTTTATTGCCGTTAATATTTATTTAGCTTCTATACTATTTAAGAAGCTTCCGGCCTTGACAGAAGTACTTGACTGAAGAATATTTATAAATCAAGACTGCTCTAAAAGTCTTGTTTACAGAATGTTATTATGCCCGATTTTCTTTTGAATATATTTCTCAAATTACTCAAACCTTAATGGTTTTTTTGCGTAAACTACCAGAATTATATGTAAGATTTTATTTATATTATTCAAAAGTGTTTGATTTTTGTAATTAATCTTCTAATTTTATTGAACATCAAACGATTGACTGTACCATGAATTCAAAAAACAAAGTTATTCTTTATGCAATTCTGATTGCGATCATTCTATACATTCTTGACGCTACTATTTATTATTTGCTCTTTAATGAAGAAGATACATTTTTACAAGTATTCATTACTGCTGTACCTTTAATTGAGGTTTATAACCGGTTGTTAATGTTTGTTGGGCTAATTATTTTCGGATTTATAATTTCAGGTTTTATCAGCGAATTAGACATTGAGATTGAATTTCTAAAGCATAAGTCAGGCAGAGAAAGTATGCCATCAAAAATGGATACTGGATTTGTTTTCAGTTTATCACATCAAATAAAAACTCCTTTAAATGCAATTATTGGATTCTCTGAATTATTGAAAGATCCAAACTTATCTTCACAATCTAAAGATACTTATATAAGTCATATTCACTCTAGTGGAAATTATCTTTTGCTGTTTATTAATAATCTTATTGATATCGCAAAAATCGAGTCAAATGAACTTGAAATTAATAAATCAGATTTTGATGTTTTGGATGTTTTGAATGATCTATTCAGGTACTATAATGAGAAGAAGAAAGAAATGGGCAGGCAAGAGGTGAAGTTGAAGCTTGATTCATCTTTAGCACCAAAGTCTCTTAGAGTAAATACTGATAAAGAAAGATTAAAGCAAGTTCTTACAAATTTACTGGAGAATGCGCTTAAACACACAGAGGAGGGAGTTGTAGAATTAGGGTATAGATTGAAAGGGGATGGTCTTCTTGAGTTCTTTGTGAAAGATACTGGTCAGGGATTTTCAATGGATAGACTGGAAATTATTTTCAAACGATATAAGAAACTATCTGATAATCATAATCAGCCATTCGATGGTGTAGCTCTGAGATTAACCATTTCAAAAAGTTTAGTAAAATTATTAGGTGGGAATATTTGGGCTGATTCTAAACTAGGAAAGGGATCAACTTTTTATTTTACACTTCCTTTCAACGTAATTAAGTCGACTAAAATAACTAAAAATGAAAATTTGGAAATTGAGCAAGAAACTGCAACACTAGACAAAGCGGACCCAGGTAAGAGTGATTTAAGTAATCATACAATTTTAATTGCTGAAGATGTTGAGTCGAATTTTATTTATCTTCGGGAATTATTAAGACCAACAAAAGTGAAGCTTGTTTGGGCGCAAAATGGGGAAGAAGCTGTTAATGAGGTTAAAATAAATCCTAATGTTGACCTGGTATTGATGGATATTTTAATGCCTATAATGGACGGATATGAGGCTTCAAGAAAAATTAAGGAATTAAGAAGTGATTTGCCTATTATTGCTCAAACAGCTTATAGTTTAGAAGGTGGTAGAGATAAAAAGGATCTGACAAATTTCGACAATTTCCTAATTAAACCCATTTGGTTGCCAAAACTTTTGTCTACTATGTCCAAGTATTTATAGATGAAGCCCTTAGGAATCTTTTTTAATTTTTGATCATCTATTTCTTTCTGAAGTAATGTTTTTCTTTGTGCATATTTCTCTTGAGTTAATACCTAACTCTTCCATATTTAGATGAATACTCTTTTCTTGTTTGAGGAATTCTACTACCTGATAGTTTTTATTGCCTTTTCAAGCTTTTTTAGGGCTTGTTCCAGAATGAGTTGGGGCAGGGCAATATTTATTCTCTGAAATCCGGATCCTGCTTTCCCAAAACCTGGGCCATCGTTTAAACCAATCTCTGCCTTCTCAATAATGAATTTACGAAGATCTTCATCGCAAATATTTAATTGATTGAAATCCAACCATACCAGATATGTTGCTTCAGGATTAATAACTTTGATTTCAGGAATATTTTTTTCGATAAAATCTTTAAGGAATTTAAGATTAGACTTTAAATAATCTAATAACTGTTCCAGCCATTCTTCTCCTTCCTCATAAGCTTTTTCCAGAGCGACTGCTCCAAAAATATTCCCCATATTTACATGCAATGAATTTAATAGTTCTTCATAAATAATCTTTATTTTTTTATTGGGAATAATAAGGAAAGAAGTGGATAAACCAGCCAGATTAAAAGTTTTACTTGGTGCATAGAAAGAAATAATATTGGTTGGCTCTTCCTCCAGACTTAAAAGAGGGATATGAGGATTTTCTCCAAGTATAAGATCTGAATGAATTTCATCAGAGAAGATCATTACTTCATGCCTACGGCATATTTTAAGTAATTGAGTAAGCTCTTCCTTGTTCCATAATCTTCCAACGGGATTGTGTGGATGGCAAAGAATAAAAACCTTTGCCTCTTTGGCTTTTTCTTCAAAATCTTTATAGTCTATTGTGTATTTCCCCTTTTCGTATACCAGATTATTCTCAAGAATTTCTCTTTTATGGTCTTTTATGGCATAGAAAAATGGGTGGTAAACAGGTGGCTGGATAAGAATTTTTTCTCCTGGTTTTGTGAATGAAAGGACAGCCATGTTAATAGCTGGAACAATTCCCGGAGCAAATGAAATCCAATCCTTCTCTACTTTCCAATCATGACGTTTTCTCATCCAGTCTATAATTGAGGAATAAAAACTATCACCCCGGAGAGTATATCCGTAAATCGGATGTTTAGCCCTCTTAATAACTGCCTCTCTTATAAATTCTGGAGTTTCAAAATCCATATCTGCAACCCATAAAGGCAAAACATCTTTTTTTCCAAAATATTCTTCCCTGATATCATACTTTACACTATTGGTATTTTCTCTGTCAATGTGTTTATCAAAATCGTATTTCATAATATATTGAAGATAATATGATTTGCTGTTTGGTAATTTTTCGAAAATTATTTTTATGCATATGGAAGGTTTAAGCAGAAAGTATATTTAGACTAATCTCCTGATTAATAATAAAATGCATTTTTTCCCGGATACATTAGTTTTTCTTTTGCCTGTTCAGGTGATAGAATAAAATACTCGATAATACCAGTAGCTCCAAGGCTGTTGTCATTATTATAAATTTCTACATTAATTTTGACAATTCTGCTTGATTGTTCCTTAAGCCAGGCTTTAATTTTAAGTTTTCCCTTATTCGTGTAAATTGGTTTTTTATGACGGGTTTCCATTTGTGATGTAACTCCAGCGGTTCCAAGTTTAGCTAAAATGTACCAGCTTGCGATCTCGTCCATTAGTGTTGCCTGAATGCCACCATGTAAAATATGATTGTATCCCTGGAACCTTTCCTTGGGCTCCCAATTACAAATAAAGTAATCACCTTCATCAATGAATTCCATTTTTAAACCAATAGAATTATCTGGAGAGCAACCAAAGCAATTGAATCCTTGGTGACCAACAAATGGGTTTTTAATTTTCTTCATAGTTGTATTATATAGATCATAAAATTATAAAATTACCTGAGTTCGAACAGGATTGTAAGATATTTTCTTCAAATTTGTATAATCATGGTTAAACCCAAAAAACGTCTTGGACAGCATTTTCTAACCGATTCTTCCATCGCTGAACGGATTACTAAGCTTTTGCAAAATGAGTCAGAGACAACTGTGGTAGAGGTGGGTCCCGGGAAAGGAATACTAACTGATTTTTTGATCAAAAAGGCTGGGAATAATTTACACCTGGTAGAGATTGATCAGGAGGCCGTAGATTTTTTGCGAATTAAGTATCCTGAAATGAATGAGAACCTGATAGAGGGAGATTTTTTGAAACAAGATTTAAGGCAGTTAGATGGCTCAATTAGCGTTATTGGAAATTTCCCCTATAATATTTCATCTCAGATATTTTTTAAAATCCTTGAAAATAAAGACATAGTTGATGAGGTTGTTTGTATGATTCAGAAAGAAGTAGCACAGAGAATTGTGTCCGCTCCTGGAAATAAGCAATATGGGATTCTCTCGGTATTGCTTCAAACATGGTATGATATAAAGTTGGAATTTAATGTGAAACCCGGATCTTTTTTTCCTGCTCCTTCAGTAATTTCAAGCGTAATAAGGTTGAAAAGAAACAATCGGGAAAAAATCTCATGCGATGAAAATTTTTATCGGGGCACTATCAAAATGTCTTTCAATCAAAGGAGAAAAGTGATAAGCAACTCATTAAAGAGTATTTTAGTAAATTTGAATCCGGATATTGAAGACTTTGGACTAAGAAGACGACCTGAAGAATTATCTGTTGAAGATTTTATAGAGCTCTGCACAAAATTGGAAAAAATTAAGAAATAGGAATAATCTGCCAGATCATGAATTTCGAATTAACAAGAGAATATTTATCCGAATTGCAGAAGGTAATTTCAGCTAAAGATGAGAAGTTGGCTATTGAAATGCTCAATAAACTTCATGCTGCTGATATTGCTGAAATATACACTGAAATTGATATTGAAAGTGCCAAATTTTTGTATCTGTTACTAGA
>JAGLSB010000222.1 GCA_023135955.1 Bacteroidales bacterium
AAAACTAAAAAATAATTATCGGTTTATTATTATAGGAGATGGCGGCGGTATTGACAAATTAAGATCAGTACTTAAAGAGAATAGATTAGAAAGTATTGTTGAATTAAGACCTCCTGTCCCTCGAAATATACTAGTTGAAGTTTACCAAAATTCACATTTTTTATTTTTACATCTTAACAATCTTAAAGCTTTTGAAAAAGTATTGCCTTCAAAACTTTTTGAATATAGTGCCTTCGACAAACCAATTCTAGCAGGAGTAAAAGGATTTGCCCAAGATTTTATTGAAAATAATGTTTCAAATTCAATAGTATTTTCACCCACAAAAGCTAATGAGCTAGTGGATAAATTAAATAAATACGAATACAAGAATGTTGACAGAAGTGAATTTGTGGAGAAATTTAAGAGAGAGAATATTAATATAGATATGGTAAAAACAATAGTTTCATATGCAAAATAAATGTCGAATTTTAATAACTGGTATAACTGGATTTATTGGTAAAAACTTTGTCCATCATTTTAAGAACAATTCCAATTTTGAAATCTTTGGTTTAGATATAGTTGACAGAAACTTAACTGGTGTTATTAAAACTTACTTTTGGGACGAATTTACGCAAATATCGAATATAGATATAATAATACACTTAGCAGGAAAATCACACGACACAAAAAGTACAACCGAAGAAAAAGCATATTTTGATATTAATGTTGGCTTTACGCAGACCATTTTCAAATATTTTTTAATTTCCAACGCAAAGAAATTCATCTTTTTCAGCTCTGTAAAAGCAGTTGCTGATAATGTGTCTGGCGAATACCTTACAGAAGAGACTATTCCTAATCCAAAAACTCCTTATGGCAAATCAAAACTGGAAGCAGAAACATATATTTTAAATCAAGCATTGCCTGCCTATAAAAAAGTTTTTATCCTTCGCCCCTCCATGATTCATGGCCCGGGTAACAAAGGAAATCTCAACCTTTTGTACAGATTATCACAAAAAGGATTCCCTTGGCCACTGGGAGCTTTCGAAAACAGAAGATCATTTACTTCTGTAGATAACCTGATTTTCATAATTAAGCAATTGATTGAAAAGGATATTAAGCAAGGAATTTATCAAATTGCCGATGATGAAGCATTGTCAACAAATGAATTAATCAGTTTAATAGCATCAGCACAAAACCGGAATCCTAAAATATGGAACATCCCTGGTAAATTAATAAATATAACGGCAAAACTTGGTGATTATCTGCATCTACCCTTAAATAGCGAACGTTTAAAGAAATTAACGGAATCTTATGTTGTATCGAACGAAAAGATAAAAAAGGCCTTAGGAATTGAAAAAATGCCAACCAGTGCTGTAGAAGGAATGAAAAAAACGCTTTCATCGTTTTAATTTTTTCCTCTATTCATTAATCGAAGCTGCATCATTGGAAAGTATACTGAGGAATGAGGTCGATCGAAGCAAACTGACCGCATACGAACTGTCACTACAAAAAATCGAAAAGAAAAAAATATGCAAAAAAATTTCAATCTCAAAAGCTTTATTAAAACCTACGTTACTGGTAGAGAGAAAAGTCTGTTAAGTGATGATTATTCACGATATAATATTGAACTAAATAATCGCATTAATGAAAAAAAAGTATTGGTCATAGGTGGCGCGGGCTCCATTGGTTCATCATATATCAAAGCCATACTAAAATTCAACATCAGTAAACTAGTGGTAGTTGATATCAATGAAAACGGCTTAACTGAATTGGTTCGGGATTTACGAAGTTCAACGGAATACAATATACCGGAAGATTTCATTACATACCCGGTTAACTTTGGTGATAGCGTATTTGAAAAGCTTTTCCGTCAACATGGCCCTTTTGAGATTGTAGCCAATTTTGCCGCCCACAAGCACGTCCGTAGCGAGAAAGACATCTTCTCCATTGAAGCTATGATTGAGAACAACGTATTACGAGCACGTAAACTTTTAGATTTGTTACTGGAGTTTCCTCCCGAACACTTTTTCTGCGTTTCCACTGATAAAGCGGCTAACCCGGTAAACATTATGGGTGCCAGCAAGAAG
>JAGLSB010000223.1 GCA_023135955.1 Bacteroidales bacterium
GCCCTTATTAGAGAAGGTACTGCAACAGATGCAATGTGGGCACTGGTCGCTGATGGTTTGTATGGCGAGGCAGATTTCAATGCCGACGGAACATTGGTTAATGGGCTGCCTGTACCAAGCTTTGGTGCAGTTCAACCGGGAGACATTAAGTATCTGGATCAGAATGGAGACGATATCATTAACCAAAATGATCAACGTATTGTTGGGAACAGTAATCGAACCCAGTACAGTGCTTATCTGGATATACGATACAAGAACTTAAGTTTTTATGTCTTGGGTATTGGTAGATTAGGAGATTCAGATTACCGCACTGGAAGCTACTTCCGTGTATTCGGAGACATTAAGTATTCGGAGTATGCAATGCAGGCATACGGACCTAACAACATGGATGTAAACGCACTTCATCCACGTTTATCAACAAATAGTGGTGGACATAATGATGCGAACTCAAACTACTGGCTATACGAGGACAACTCGTTCACTTTACCAACAATGCAACTAACTTATCACTTTAAAGGACGAAATAAACTGTCGTTTCTTGACCATTCCCAAGCTTATGTAAGAGGTGGCAACCTGGTTGTAATGAGTAAAAACAAAAATTATACTGAGGTAAATCCGAATGGCACTCCAAGATTAAGAAGTATAGTATTGGGTTTGATGATCTCATTTTAATCGCTTAATTTTTGACTAAAAAAGATACAGATGAAAAATACAAAATATAATATAATATTACTCATAGTGCTGATGGGGCTTTTGTTCGATAGCTGTGAGATATTAGAGCCTGAGAATTCAAATACTTTTAACATCGAAGATGTTGAGTCGATTGTTACCTATGCTGAAGGAGTGCTGCTTAGTGCATACAATAATATTCCGAGAAGCCATACTAATTTCTCCCTGTCATATGCTTGTGACGATGCTGTAACTAATGATCAGGGACACAGCGTAAAGACTACAGTAGACGGAGGGTGGACCTCGAACACAAATCCTTTTGACACCTGGAACAACTCTTATGAAAGTATTTTGTATATAAATACTTTTCTGGAGGAGATGTCAGATGTGGAATGGTGGTGGAAAGACAAAACAACTAATGCATTTTATGCACAAAGGTTAAGGGGCGAAGCTTATGGACTTCGTGCGGTATACTATTTCAACCTCTTACAGGCTCATGCCGGTATGGGAACCAATGGTGAGATGTTGGGTGTACCTATTGTCGATCACGTTTTGGATGCAAATAATCCGGACGATTATGAGATTCCTCGTTCAACATTTAATCAGTTGGTACAGTTTATCCTAACTGACTGTGATAGTGCTATTTCAAATTTACCAGACAGATACGAGAATTCTGGAACATATACATATGATGAGGCAATGGGTATGCAATACACCAACAGAATTAATGGATTGGCGGTTCGTTTGATAAAAGCAAAAACTCTTCTTTATGCTGCCAGTCCGGCATACTCAGATGGCACATACACTTATCAGCGTGCTGCAGAAGCAGCAGCAGCAATCATGAATCTTAACGATGGATTAGGAAATGTGAATTTTGCGAACCATAATCATCTGCAGTTCTATAACAATGATAATGTTGTTGGTGATAAAAACCTTCATCCGGAGGTATTCTGGTACTCTGCTAAGTCAACCAGTAATAGTTGGGAAGAAGATAACTATCTACCTTCTTTGTATGGAGAAGGTCGTACCGACCCTACTCAGGAACTGGTAAATGCATTCCCTATGTTGGACGGAACACCTGTAACAAATGCTAAAATTAACTCTTCTGATCCTTATTCTGGTCGCGATCCTCGTCTTTCTTTGAATATCCTGTACAATGGTGCTACAATCAATATTGGTAATATAATAAATATCAATACTCAGGCAGGGAGTCAGGATGCAGTTGGTAGTAGCGATCCAAACACAACATTAACGGGGTATTACTTGCGTAAATTCATGAATATAGCTAATGTGAATCTGGATCCTTCAATCGATTCTGAAGGTACTTCTTACTATACATTTGCACGCTACACAGATGTCTTGTTGATGTTTGCTGAAGCTGCAA
>JAGLSB010000224.1 GCA_023135955.1 Bacteroidales bacterium
GTGTACTTGGCCGAAGGCTTACTTATATTGCACTTCTTTACTTTAAATAAACTAGCCCCAAATTAGCAACATTTATAATGATAGGGATTGGATAAGGCTGGGACAAACTTGTGATAATTGACATCATTAATGAGGATCTATGGAAATCAAGATCATATTAGCGCACCAATATAAATTAGTAGAAATGCTCCTGCCTGAATACCTATAGGGATACTTGAATCACCGAATTCGTGAGTATTATCACATTTGTATTTCAGGTAATGTGCATCTATGAAAGTTGCTCCTATCCCCCATGCCGCCAAGAAAAGGAAAAACAATCCAAAATTAGGCCAGAATCCTTTCAAAACAGCATTCCCAAACAGTACAAATTCAATATTGAAATACGTAATCCAAGCTGAAATCATAGAAATAGTAGATACTGTAAGAATTGTCATTGCCAAGTTTCCATCAAGCTTCAGAATTGATTTAGCCATTATATATCCAAAAAAGGATGCAAGACTCAGCTCAAGTATCACCATTAGAGTTATTCTGAGTGGGATTGTATATTCGGAGAAACTAAGGTTGCGTGAGAACTCAAGTTCCAAAGAGGTTGAATTGATTAATACAAAGAGTAAGTTCCCAATTGTAATAATGGCTGCTATGGTATGAAGGATTCTTTCGGTTTTCATATTCTTTAAAATTCAATTATTAATACAACAAAAGTAGGTCGTGATTACAAAGATTTTATTTTCAGGTAGTTTATAAATGCTGAACAGGTCACTAACATAAACCTTGCTTCCTCAAATTCAACACTTGAATCGCCTTCTATTAATGCATGTCTAATTCCTCCGGAATCACTGGTATAGCCATATAACTTTGAGAAGGCAGCTTTTAAGGCTCCATGTATACTTTTTTCTTGTTCAAGTTTTTTTAGAGTATCCCCGAGTGTGGCTTTTGGATTTTCAGTAATTATAATTGCTGCAGCTTCAACTGCAGAAATTGACTCTTTAATAGAGTTTCTATAGTTAGGTTCTTTCCTCTCTGATAAAAAGTTCAGGGCTGTATTTAAATGAGCACTCACTGTGTCCCACTTTTCATTATTAATCAACGCATTCTCAATTTCAATGATTTCCTCCTTATCAGTGATTTGTACAATTGAAAAATTTATAAATCTATATCCCGCTTGCTCCTTCTTCAATGTAGCATTGCAGGCTTCAGAGAAATCAATTCCAACAAGTTCAACATCAATCTGTACTATAAACTCCAATAAATCATATTTTTGATACCAAGTGGCGTTAAAATACCAGTTCTTAATATAATCAATTACCCCTTCAACTGATACTTCTCGACTCGCAAATATTTTGGGTATCTCGTCAATCCTATTCTTAAAGAAGTTAATCCATAGTAAATTTATAACTGCCCGTTTATTTGCATTATAATTTGGGCTATATTCCTTTATACTAGCAAAAAAATCTATTAGTATGGTATTCCAAAGACCATTATTAAGATCTTTGTCAATTGACTCTATTTGGATCTTATCTCTGAGTTTTGATTTGCCAATTCTTTGAGAGAATTTCATATCTTATCTGTTTAGATTCGTGTTCTATTCTATCCTCAAATGAGACTTATTCTTATAACTTACTTATAACCATACACTTTCATTAACTTAACTTTAATCAGGAACACAGCAGGGACAAAACATCCTTAATGTTACCAATTTCCACTCTAATTAATCTTCTTTCCCATCAGCAGCTAAATCGAGAAGTGGTTTAAAAAAAGATTGGAAATCTGGTACAGCCATAATCTGTTAGTATTTGTTTAGGCTTCTATTATTTAAAGTTAGTTTAAGAATTTCATTTTTGCAAGTGATTAGTATGGAGTAGGGGAGTATTTGACCCTTTGTTGCCCAGTCCCCACCTTAATCACACATATCTATCCCCCACTCCTACCTTGATCCCTTATCGTATGCGTAAAAGTAGTGGCAGTTTTAAAGGCACTTGGTATCAATAATAAAAGATTCTGCAAATATTTAATGGGATACAAGTTTTAAAGGATGCCTCTCAATGGTTTGATTATTGCTTTGAGAATAGTGAACCAATACAGATTATATGAAAACCATTAAGACTAAGCATATCTTAATTATTCTTGCTGTTGGTTTCTTTATTCTTGTTTTTGTGAATGAGGAAAAGAATACCAATCCTTATTCTTACACTCCTTCCAAATCTCAATCCTCGTATCCTTCATTTGATAATGTTGAAACTTATAATTCTTTTCAACAAAAGACCCATCCCAACC
>JAGLSB010000225.1 GCA_023135955.1 Bacteroidales bacterium
AATGGTAAATATACAGTGACTCTTCGTGGAATTGGTGAGAATGGCAATACAATTGTTTATGGCCGGTCTCATTTTATAATTGAATAAGAAACCTAATATTATTTACCAAATAATCCTGAAAAAACTGTTCACTTTGCAGAAATGGATGATTATCAGCATCTCTGATAGTTATGTTAATAGATTTGCAGTTGAGAACTTCAAACCCGTAGATAACATTGTGGGAAAACGATGCTATTATGCAGCGAGATTCAGAGCGGTAATAAAATTGCCCTGCGAGAATGTCTCAAAAACGGATAGGACTTCAATCATTGTCAATAAAACCAGGTTGGGGTAATTACTACTTACAGGAACCAGGTATTCTTACTTTTACATAAATAATTCGCCTGCGTGCATTAATTAAAACTATTCTGGAATGAAAAGATTAATAATTTTTATTCTTATTGGTTTACCAATAAGTCTTGGTGCTCAGACAGTAACAGTCAAAGGAACTGTTATTGATATCGACACTCGCGAATCGATACCCGGAGTGAATATTATTAATATGTCGACACAAAAAGGGGCTATTTCTGACTTATATGGTGCTTACACTTTATTTGAAGTTGAGATTGGTACCGTCTTAAGATTTTCTTCTATTGGTTATGATTTCGAAGAATATACTGTAAAAGATGATTCAAGGATTAATGTGGAATTAATCTCTGCTATAACAGAGCTGGATGAGATTGTTATTGTAGGTTATGGAGCAATGAAAAAAAGTGACCTTACGGGAAGTTTATCTTCGATTAATCGGGATCAGATCGAACATACTGAAAATCTTACAATTGAAGAAACTTTACAGGGTCGTGTGCCGGGTTTACAGGTCTCCGGTGGCGATGGTTTGTTGGGAAGCGCAACTTCAATTTTTATTAGAGGGGTTGGTTCTGTGAATGCTAATACTCAGCCTTTATTTGTGGTAGATGGTTTTCCTATTGAGTATGAATATGATAAGGAGAAAACAATTCTGGATGAGGAAGATCCACTTAATCCACTGGTAAATATAAATCCTGATGACATTGCATCTATAGAAGTATTAAAAGATGCTTCTGCAACTGCCATCTATGGTGCAAGAGGAGCGAATGGTGTTATACTTATTACTACTAAAAAAGGGGAGTCAGGAAAAACAAATATCACTCTGGCATCTAAGTGGTCAATGAATCAGCCGGTGAAACGACTTGATATGCTGGGAACACCGGATTATGCCTTTTATATGCACGAAAAGAGTCCAAATGATGAGTACTGGATGGAGCCGGAAACTTTTGTTGATTCTGTGAACACAGATTGGCAGGATGTAGTATACCAGAATAATCTTGCAGTATCTCAGACTTATGATCTAGCCATTGATGGAGGAAGTGAGACGACCACCTTCAGAAGCAATTTGAACTATTCAACAAATAGCGGTGTAGTGAAAAATACTAGTTTGGATAGATATAGTGGATCAATAAAAATGAATCATAAAGCTGGCAGGTGGATGGAAATGTTTATGGATGTAAACCTTGCATCAACTAAGAATAACTCTACAGCTACAGGTGGGACAGGAGGTGTTCCTCGTGGATTCGGATCTGTATTGAATGCACTTATGACTCCACCGACGAAAACAGTTGATTTTGAGGTTACTCCTGAAGAACTTGATGATGAAGAAGATATTGAAGGAGGTTATACTAATCCTCTAACATATTTGTATAGTGTAAAGAATACAAAGAAGAATACGGATTTAAGAATGAACACTCAAATGTTATTCAAAATAACTCCATCTTTAACAATTATGACCCGGGGTGGATATCGAATGGGATTTGCAGAAAGGAATCAATACTATCCATCAAATACAGGAAAAGGAAAGAATACAAATGGTATAGGCATCATTTCCGGAAATAATAAAACAACTTTATTAGGTGAAAGTACCATTACTTATATTACTTCCATTAATGATGTTCATAACATTAATGCAGTATTTGGAGTTTCGTATACTAAAACAACAGATTACGCTTACGATGCAGAAAACACAGAGTTTGGCTACAGCGATCTTGGTTTTAATAATCTTGGGGTGGGAACGGAAGCAAATCTACCAGGTTCCTGGTATTATGAAACCAGTTTGCAATCAAATCTGGGACGATTTAATTATAATTATGATGGAAGATATCTGGCAACATTCTCTTACAGGGTTGATGGTTCAAGTAAATTTGGGGAAGGGAATAAATATGCCTATTTCCCTTCTGCTGCTATTGCCTGGAGAGCTAGTGAGGAAGGTTTCTTCAACGACATGGAATGGCTTGATAATTTGAAAATAAGATCCAGTTACGGAGTTACAGGAAATCAGGGGATACCTCCTTATCTGTCAAAAGATAATTATGGCGTTTCTAATTATGTCTTTGATAATACTACAATTTCAGGTGTGCAAGTTTTAAATGTAGCCGATCCAAACCTGAAGTGGGAAACAAGTCAGATGATAGATGCCGGAATAGATTTTGCAGCATTTAATCAAAGATTGGTAATGACTTTTGATATTTATCATAAAGTAACTAATGATATGTTATTAGCAATAAATGTCCCGGCACAATCCGGCTTCCTTACTGATTGGGCCAATATTGGGTCCTTGTTAAACAAAGGTTTTGAAGCAAGCATTAATTTCG
>JAGLSB010000226.1 GCA_023135955.1 Bacteroidales bacterium
ACCTCCGAGGTTTAAAATAGAAAAAAGATTCACTAATACAAATTTATTTTCATTAATGGAAAAAATAAAATTCTTACTCTTTAATCTCTAATGATATTAATCTATAGTGGCTTAATTCACCGACCCTCTGGGTCGGAAATAAATATGTTTGCAGAGCAAACTCCTTTTAATACCTCGATGGCTCTGCCTCGGGGTAATTTATTTGAAGCCGTTAAAAAATTCACTAAAACTCAACATTATTCTATTCTGATTACTAATTTTGACCCTGAACGGAATCGTATTCAGATTATGTCAGATAAAAGCAAGTCATTATTTAAAGAGCATAGTAAGATATCACCTTGTTTTAGTCATCTTAATGAGGAAGACCTGGAATATTTGGACACGAAAGTAACTCAGTTAACTTATTTTCAGGGAGAGAATCTATTTAAACAGGGAGCCTTTGCACCTTATGTATTGTATGTAATAGATGGGGCGACTAAAATCTACCTTCAAACAGGTTATGATAAACAATTAAATATTCGCCTTGCTGTATCAGGCGATTTTCTTGCTTTTTCTGCAGTGTTTGGATCAAGTGTTTATAATTATTCTAGTCAGGCATTGATGGATACAACAGTATGCATGATTGATAAGGAAGCATTGAAAGAGGTGTTATTAAGGAATCCGGATTTTGCAATGCAACTTACTTCTCTAAACTATAAGAATGAAGAGACTCTTCTTAAATTAATAGGAAGTCTTTCGTATAAACAAATGCGAGGAAAGCTGGCTACATCACTTCTCTATCTATCTTCAGAGGAATTTCTAAAGTTGAATATATTTAAATATCTATCAAGACAGGAAATAGCTGATTTTGCTGCCGTTACAACTGAAAGTACGATCAAGCTTTTAAAGGAGTTTGAAAAGGAAGCTATTATTAAACTAGAAGGAAAAGAAATTCATATTCTTGAGAAGGGGAGATTAGAGGAGATTAGCCGTAAGGGTTGAGAATATCTACTTTAAAATGTTGTCCTCAAAACAAACTCAATTGATCCTTATTCAGAGCATTTTCTAAATTGAGTAATTTATTTTTCGCACCTAAACCACCGGCATATCCAACAAGTTTTCCATCACTTCCAATTATTCTATGACAAGGAATAATAATGGCAATGGCGTTTGCACCATTTGCTGAAGCCACAGCCCTGATGGCTTTTTCATTAGCTAATCTTTTTGATAGTCCCTGATAAGTTTCTGTTGTTCCATAAGGAATTTGAAGTAGTGCATTCCATACGGTTTTTTGAAAATCGGAACCAATCAATAGAAGAGGAATATCAAACTTTATTCTTTCTCCCAAAAAATATTCATTAAGTTGACTTTTTGTAGTCTCTATAATTTCTGAACTTCCTTCAATATATTCAGCGTTTAAGGCTTCTTGTATCTTTGTGTCAATCGAAGTTCTCATTTTCCGGTAACGCCAATCACACAAACATAATTTATTATCGATTGAACCTAGAATAAGTTCACCAACTGCTGTTTTGAAGTATTCTATTGTGATAATATTTCGCATGGTATTAATCGATTATTGCTCTTATTAATTTTGATTATTGTGTTTGAAGGCCAATCTGGGTGTTATTTCGAATTACCCCAGGTCCGCTAGTTTCTTAATATCCGGACTCTCAATAATTCTCACTTCTTCGGTTTGAAATACAGAATTAATCATGGCTTTTCCGAGTTCTTCTGATGTAACAGTAGTTTTCGGAAAGAAAGTTTTTAAAATGGGATAAAGCAGCCAATCGAAATATATATACATAGTATAAGTAGGCTTTACACCTTCAAGAGCCTTAATATAGCTAGGTCGAAACAGAGACAGACTCTTGAACTGATATTTCCTCAATACATTTTCTGCTTTTCCTTTTACACGTGCCCAATTTAGTATGCTTTTTTCCTTTTCGTCTGTCCCGGCACCCGAAATAAAACTAAAACGCATAGCAGGATTCTGCTTAATTAATACTTCAGCCACCGCAACCGTATAGTTGTATGTAATGTCATAATATTTATCTTTCGACATACCACTTGACGATACTCCAAGACAATAAAAGCAAGCATCGTAGCCCTTTAATTCAGATTCAATATTAGAGTAATCAAGGAAATCATTATGTATAATCTCCTTGATTTTATCATCTTTAATACCACAACTTTTTCTTCCGATTATCAATATATCCTTAATGATCGGACTTTTCAGGCATTCAGTTAGAACGCATTGCCCAACCATTCCTGTTGCGCCAAATAGGATTATTTTCATGAGCTGTAATTTATTTGTATTAGTATATTTATAGGATCTTATTCAATCTTGTATTTATCCATTCTTTCTGTTGCTCCTTTTTGAGAAAGGTCCAGGCAACAATACGACTTGTTTTATTTCCCTGTCCCATTGGAATGGTTTTTACTTCAATAGCTTTCAGCTTCTTTAGTAATTCATAAACATCTTTGAGATGGGATTGTTTTGAAATCAGGCTAGAAAACCAAAAAAATGATGTAGAGATTTCTTTACTCTGAATAATCATGTTTTGTATGAATCTTTCTTCGCCACCCTTGCACCATATCTCCTTATTATGACCACCAAAGTTTAAGATAGTTTTATGGATCTTTTTATTTTTTAAGTTGGATAGTTTGCGAACTGTTCCCGCTCTGGCTTCTTTCAACGAGCTGTGGAAAGGCGGATTACATATTGACAAATCAAAGACTTCGTTTGTTTTAATAATCCCTTTAAAGATATCATCAGGATTTATTTGCAATTTTACTTCAATATTCTCTTTTAATGCAGGATTTAATTCTATTATTTTATTCGCTGATTCAATGGCTACCGGATCGATATCACTACCTACAAAGGACCAGTCATACTCAGCAATTCCAATAATGGGATAAACACAATTTGCACCCACACCAATGTCCAGACATTTAATCTGATCACCTTTTGGAATTCCCCCATAGCTTGAACTACCCAATATATCTGCCATATGATGGATGTAATCGGCTCTTCCGGGAATGGGTGGGACTAAATAATTATTCGGAATATCCCATGAAATACCGTAATAATGCTTCAATAGAGCTTTGTTTAAGGTTTTAACTGCTTCAGGATTAAAAAAATCGATTGATTCGTCATTGTATTTATTTAAGCTAACAAATTGTGATAATTCCGGACAGCTATCTATAAGCTGTTTGAAATCATAGCGTTCACGATGTTTATTTCGCGGATGAAGATTCGATTTTATTTTGGGATGTATTCTTTTATTATGTTGCATGAAATTTCAGTTTGTCTTTCTAAATGACAAGGTACTGCATTTGAAATTGCCTGGCAAGGTAAAGCCAATGAAGAGAGTATGATTGAAGCAATTAAACTTTCAGCAAAACTTACAATTTAGTTTCAGGTACTCATAATTCAGTATTAATCTTCTCCAGAAATAACATTTCAACATAAAATTGCCAGTCGAAAGATATCGATTGATTTGCTAAATGTGAGTGATGATCCTGATCCAGTATATAATTATCCGGTTTTGTAAGGATTCGGGTTTTTCCATAAATGAATTCAAATTGTTTTCTCAATACAATGAAATTATCCTGCAATTGATTTATTGTTTTTCTTGCTTCCATCTCTTGTTGATCGTTTTGTGCTTCATCATAAGCTTTTAATGCCATTAATGCATGAGACGTAAATTTCACTAATTCGTTTACCTGCTCATAAACTTCAAGAGTATAATTATTTCTTGCAGCCATTGATTTCATTGTGGTAATTTTTGCTGCAATACTTTCGCAGTTTTTAATAGTTATTGAGGCTTGGTCTAAGCGATCAGCATATATTTTGTTCCATTCACCTTTATTATTTTTATCAGGTAAATCAATTATTGCTTCCTCAATTGGATTCTTAAGTTTTTGTAATTGATTGCGTCTTTTAGCTTTTAGCAATGCATTATTCCAAATAGTAACCTCCTTTTCCAATTCATCTATAAATGCATATTCAGTTCCTGCTAATGAATTTGAAAACTCCCTTTGACGGTAGGCGCTTTTGATATCTTCTTTTGTTCTTTTTTCTCCCGTCCAGGAGTATTCTGCAAAGGCAATAATACCTCTTTTATATAATTCAAAATGAGGTGAGTCATCATCCCATAATGTTAATAAAAGTCCATTCAGGTCATTCTTAATAGAACTAAGAGCAAATGATTTAATATTATCCATATTACTTTCATTTTGAGGCATTAATTTCCATCGTGTTTGTCCTGCAGTTGCACCCATAACCTGCATTCCATGATTTCTAAACCATTCCATGGCCTTAGCATTTCCTAGTGCATCAGGTGCACGATAATTCCATCGCATATAGATGCAATTTTTAGGAAACAGATCAAGAAATTCAAGTAATTTATGTTCATTTTCTTCCCATATCTTGTCCACTTCTTCCTGACTGAGTTCAGTATTAAACATTGGTCTGTAAACATCTGCTTGTTTTAGTGGCATATCATCCCAAAAAATAGGAATGCGACCATGTTCCTCAGCAAATATTGATACTTTATTTAACCATTTCAATTGTAATTCTAAAGGGGATATCCCACTTTCTCGTCCTGTAGTATGAACCTCATCACCACCAATGTGTAAATATCTGCCATAAGGTGTTGCTTCCAATGCATCTAGATAAAGATCAAATTGTACTTCATAGGTTTTTGGATCCAGCGGATTAAATGCCCAGTCATTTGTTGGATCATCGCGTAAGTCTTTGTACTGCTCATGCTTTAGAATAAAAGAAGCATGACCAAGTCCTTGTATTAACGGACTTATTTCAATATTTCTTTCTTTAGCATAGTTACTGAGATTTATCCATTCATCTTTGCTCAATGCATCTTCAGATCCAACTAAAGGCTGGCGCTCATACTTTAGTTTATCTTCCATTTCAACAATAATGGCGTTAACCTTATAACTTGCCAGCTTATCCATTAGCCTGTAATAATATTCAGTCTTCTCCAGATGATGTTTTACATCAAGATGAATTGCTCTATAGGACAATAGAGGATAATCCTCTATACTACATAAGGGTATGGGTACATCCTGCTCTTGTGCGTCTTCCATGAGCTGTCCAAGTGTCTGGAATGCATAAAATAATCCGGCTTCATCTTTCCCAATAATGTTAATTTGCTTTTTGGAGATTTCTAGTGTATAACCTTCTGACTTCAGATCCAAAGAGCTGTCTATAAGGCAAATAATTTGCGCATCTGACTGTTTATCAGTTGACTGAATATTTCTCAATAAAACAACTTGTACAGTAAGATCTACACTTGTTGGAGAATAATAATTCAAAATGTCTCCGTATTCTAATGAGCTGGATCCAGTTATTTCAAACTTCTGTGGTAAGGGTATTAATTTAAAATCTCCTGATATATCGTTTGTTGATTGACAAGAAAAAAGAAAAATAATTATTACGGATAGGAGCAAGGTTTGAATTATTTTCATGATTTCAATTGATTTAATTTAAGTTATAGATTTAGAATCACGTTGTTAGATAAAATTAGATATGTCATATATTTAAAATCAGAACATATTTACCAGCTAATTTAAACTATTTTAATTGAATGTATTTTCTCAAGTCAGATTTAAGAATTTGCTTAAGTTCCTGCTCATTATCATATCGTGTTTCTAAAAATACAAACCCAAAAGTCAGGTATTTATTAAAATCTATTTCTCTTATATCCAGTGGTTTTTCGAAATCTTTTGCCAACAGTCCATAATCAAAGGATTCAATATCACTTTCTTTTATACCTGAATTGTTATCCAATACAATAATGCTGTACTTCTTTTGTTCACGGCCTTTAAATATTTCTTTCCAATCGGGCTTCTTAGAATAGAAAAAATATTCATAGGAATTGATTCCGTATGCATACCAGGATAAATCGCCCGTTGTACAAAATCCTCCAAATCGTAATGGATTTACTTCTATTGGATTAATATTCCTTTCAGAATCAATGCGAAGTTCTACATGCATTGGAAAGTTTTGGAGATTGGCCTTATCGCCTATTAATTCAAGGAAAGTTTGAACATTTTCAATATTTTCTTCTATTATTTCTTTTGATGTTGAATATACCCTGTCACTAACATCCTTTTCAGATGAAAAAATATGATGCAGAATATTTAGAATCACAGGCTTTCCTTCCTTGTCAAAATAGCAATCAACAGCATATTCTTCACCGGGGATGAATTCTTCAAGGATAAAATCATTAGTATTAATAACTTCAGTAGGATATAAATCCTTTGTTTCTTCCAATTCAGTATCGATTAAATCCAAAACCTTATACCATTCTTCAATATTATTAACTCTATGAACGGCAATACTAAAGAATCCCACAGCAGGCTTTATAAAGAAGGGGAATTTTAACTTATTTGTGTCAAGACTTCTTAAGTCTTGAAGAGGAATTCCTTTAAAGAAATAGTCGGGATAGTAATCAGAAATTAGTTCACGGAATTTTATTTTGTTTTTGAAAAACTGAATCTGCCGAAGCAATTGTGGGGAGTCAACATTTTTCTCAATCCAGCTGATGGTGTTTTCTGAGTTTGTGTATAAACGGGTATTTGGATTATGTTCTTTTGTTAATTTGGCTTCTGTTTCACTAATCCAATTTAAACTGTCGTTTGCCAGAATCTCTCTTGCTGCAGGAGTATCGATAACAGGAAAGTTATTGTCAATTATGGTGTTTTTTAGAAAGTTCGAAACGTAAGGTTTATCTATTGCGATCATTTTTCTGAATTATGCTATTTCAAACAAAAATAATTTATAATAGTTTATTAATTCCTTAAAAGAGTATATAAATAATTATTTCTTCAACCCCTCCGGGGTTGGTGCGGGTTGGGGGCTATTTAACCCATGACGGCAAGCGTCATGGGCTATTGTTTGTATACCCTTCCAGGGTATTTAGATTGTCAATTTTATTAGATTATAGAATTTCTTTTGACTTGGTCTACAGGGATAATTAAAAATACGAAAAACACATTATTATTAAATTCTTATAATCCCGGAGGGATTTACGATCAATAGCCCCGGACGTTCACGTCCGGGGTAGTTGACCGAGCCGTATTCCACAACCCCGGCGGGGTTGACTAAAGTTTATAGATCTACTTATCCTCAATTTTATCAATAAAGTCTTTTATAGCATTAATATTATCTTTCAAATTATCATGCATAGTTGCATGACCCGCTCCTTCTATTACAACAAATTCGGAATTGGGTACCTGGCTTCGGAATGACTTTACAGTTGAAGGTCGTGCCTCATCAAATTCCCCAGTGATAAAGAGGGTAGGGATTTCTATTTCACTTAATCTATTGCTTAAATCATAATTTTTTAAGGTTCCCGTTGAGATAAATTCACTGGGTCCCCACATATATTTGTAAATCGTACGGTTACTTTCTTTAGGAACGGTATCGTATTTTGATTTAATTCTTGATGTTCGAAGTATAAAATTATCATAAAATACCGATTCTGCCTGCAAATATTCAATAGAATTGAAGTCTCCGTTCTTAATGCTAATTTGTATGACTGATTGTAATGAATCGTGTAGTGAAGTTAATAATGTGTCAGCATCGCTTATCCATAATGGGGTACTAATTAATGGACTACCAAATATCAATGATTTCATATGTTCAGGGTGCTCCAAATAATAAGCAAGTCCAAGCAGGCCTCCCCATGAATGTCCATAGAGATAATATTCTTTCAAGTTGAGAGCATTTTTAAGTTGTTCAAGTTGCTCAACAAAAATCTCAACTGTCATTAAAGTTGTATCTGTATGATAATCAGATCGCCCACTCCCCAGCTGGTCAAATAATATAACGGGTCGGTCTACACTCAATTCAGCAAAGTTATAGAATGATTTGCTTGTCCCTCCTGGCCCTCCATGCAGAAACAGGATTGGTGTCTCATTACCTTCCCCAATTATATGATACCATATTTTACCCCCGGTAACTTCAATATAACCTTCACCCTCAGTAAGTGTGGGATTGGATTTGCAAGCCATTAGAATGGCTATAAGTACTATAAGGATTGGGATATGTGAGAATCTGAATATTTTCATTATTTTTATTTAAGCCAGTTTATTTAAATATTCAGAAATATATTTATCCTTAAGTTTTGATTTATATTGTTCAATGTACCGTGGATGGTCAAACACAACTATTGAGTCAAACAATTTTTCTTTATCATTAATAAGTTTAAAGTATTTTGCATTCTTCTTTCCAAGGAGGTAGCAGGTTTTTGTGTCAATGCCAAAACTAATTTGCTTTTTTAAACTTGACAGGATAAAACTGTGTAATGCAGAAAACAATTCTTCGTAATCGTAATAATTGCAATTAACCCAGTTTCTTTTTTTGTTTTGTTCAATAAAACCAAGAGGACTAATAGAAGTAATATAATAGTCATTATAGAACTTCTCAGCACCGCCGTATTTTGCTATCATTTCATAGACGAATACAGAGGAAGGTTCGTGAGTCTTAATAGATTCAACATTTATATTACATATTTCGGTTAACCTTTTTGTATCAGTAAATGGTATGCCAGTAGCGCCCGCTCCTAATCTACCAGGATTAATTCCAATGATCAGTTTCCTTTTATTATTGTCATTATAAAACTTACTGTAAAAGGCTTTTGAAATAGAAGTAATTTCTTTGTTTTCTTTGAAAGGGTTCAATACCCGAATATCATTTGGAAGTGTTCCTGGATAATCAAGTTCCTTATTAAACTTAATTACTTTATTGGCAAAAGATGTCATTTAATTATAAATTAGTCGATTGTGTATGAGACTATTGTCAGTTTAGCCAAATAAACGGCTTCCAGGTAAAAAACTTATATTACAGCTATGGAAATTTAAATTATTGTCAATTAGTCATTATTTAGTATCCAATCTACAGCTTTTTCCGCATGAATTTTCGTAGTATCAAATGTAGGAATATTCACATCGGAATTTGAAATCAGCAAAGGGATTTCTGTACACCCCAAAATAACACCTTGCGCACCTCTTCTTTCAAGATTTGCAATTATCGTTTTATACACTTCTTTTGATTCTGGTTTTATTTGTCCATGAACCAATTCTTCGTAAATAATTTTATGCACTTTTTCTCTTTCTGAGTCATTGGGAATAATAACTTCAATTCCGAACTTATCAGTAAGAACTTCTTTATAGAAATCTTTTTCCATAGTAAATCTTGTACCGAGAAGCGCTATCTTTTTAATGTTTTGATTGGAAACTGCCATTCCTGTAGCCTCCGCAATATGAAGAAAGGGAATTGAAATACTGTCCGTAATTGCTTTACTGCACAGATGCATGGTATTGGTGCAAAGGACAACTATATCAGCTCCTCCTTTTTCAAGTCGCTTCGCAGCATCTGCCATTATTACATCCAGTTCTTTCCATTTATCTTCATGTTGAAGCTCTACAATTTGATCAAAATCAACGGTATACATTAAACTTTTACAAGAGTGAAATCCACCAAGTTTTTCTTTTACTTTTTTGTTAATGAGTTCGTAATAAACGATGGAAGACTCCCAACTCATTCCGCCAATTAATCCAATAGTTTTCATTTTTAACCTTTAATATATGTCCAAATCTTTCCCAACGATTACTTTTCCTTTGTATTTTGAGGAAATCTCATTAGTAATATCTTCATCATTTGCTCCCCAGAATAATATATGATATAATACAAGCAATTTCGGATTTGTTTTATTTGCAATATCAGCTAGTTCATAAGTTGAAGTGTGATTGATGGCATGGTATTTCTTCCAGAATTCATTTTTAGTATCGAAACCTTTTTTGTAATAAACTTCATGAATCAATATATCTGCTCCTGAAGCATATTCGATAATTTTATCTGTTGGGGAAGAGTCACCCGATAGAACGATAACTTTATCTGGTGTAGTAAAACGGAATCCCCATGCATTTGGCCATGTTCCGTGGGTTACCGGAAATGCTTCTACTTTAATATTGTCATCTTTATAGATAGTGCCTTCTTCAGTAATTTCATGACTATTAACTCTCCATCCCTGATTATTTGCTGGTTCATATCCATATAAACGATATCTGATATCTTCTTCATAGGCTTCCAGGATATGCTGAGTCATATTATTTAAACCCTCAGGACCATAAACTTCCAATGCTTCATCTCTGCCCATAACCCAAGGAGTCAGAATTAAGTCGGGGTAACCAATTGTATGGTCAGAATGCAAATGAGTCAGGAAGGCACGTTTAATATTTTTTACATCAAGACCCTTTATCTCTCCACCATATCTTGGAGTCATTGAAGCAGCTTTACGGATTAATCCAGGGCCGAAATCAACAATATAGGGTGTGTCGTTAACAATGATAGCTACGGAAGGGCCCGATTGACTTGGAGATGGATTTGGATTTCCTGAACCAAGCATTACTATTTTGGTTATGTTCGAATCAGAGAAATCTCTTTGTGCGAAAATTCCGACAAAAGCAAGAGAGAGTATCAGAATAAATGATATCTTTAATTTCATATCCTGAATTTTAATTGGTTGAACAAGATCAAATTAAATGAAATTAATGACCAAATATGCTTGAAATAGTATTTAAAAGATCATATGCGGCTGTTCCAATATAACAACTATTACATCTGCTAAACATAATTAAGCAATCGATTAAGTCAGTAAACATATGAAACAAAAGTCCTATACCGATAATTCTATATGGTTTTGGAAAGAATAATAAGAAAAAATAAACAACAACAGCATAAACCGTGTGCAAATAGTGAAACCCAAGACTACATCTATCTGCCTGGAATATTGGATTTGCCACTAGGTGATCCATATCTACCAGCATAGTAGCTAATAATATTAGATATGCTTTTTTCCACTCTTTTCTAAAGAATA
>JAGLSB010000227.1 GCA_023135955.1 Bacteroidales bacterium
CTTTTATCTCCTGGTAATTTTCATGACCTTTTCCTGCAAGCAGAATCAAATCATTCTCTTCGGCAAATGAGCAAGTAACTTTTATCGCTTCATTTCGGTCAATTATGCTAACTGATTTCCTTATGAATTCAGGACTGAGGCCTTTTTCCATATCACTGATAATATCTTCCGGATTTTCCGATCTGGGATTATCAGATGTCAGGATAATTTTATCACTTAATTCAGCTGCTATGCTTGCCATTTCCGCTCTTTTTGTTTTATCCCTATCTCCCCCTGAGCCAACAATTGTGATTATCCTTCTGTTATCCTTTACGATCTTCCTGATAGTTTGCAGTACATTCTTTAGTGCATCCGGACTATGGGCATAATCAACAATAGCTACTGTACCTTTTGCTGATGCAAATATTTCAAAACGGCCGGCTGCTGACTTTTGAAGGCTAAGAGATTGCATAACATCTTTACGGTTAAATCCAAGCAATTGACATATAGCAAAAACAGCTACAACATTGTAAGCATTGAATTCACCAGGTAATCTTGTCCAAACTTCAGCACCATCAATTTCCAGTAAATTTCCTTCGAGGTGCATTTCTTTTAATCCAACTTTATAATCTGCATCTGCCTTCATGCTATATTCGTGAATATTGGCTCTTGTATTCTGAACCATTATTGCTCCATTTTTATCGTCCTTATTTATCAAAGCAAATGCATTCTTATCAAGCTTATCAAAGAAACTTTTTTTAACATCCCTGTAATTGGCAAAGTTCTCGTGATAGTCAAGATGATCGTGTGTCAGATTTGTAAAAACTCCACCCTTGAACTCCAGACCGGCGGTCCTGTTCTGATCTATTGCATGTGATGAAATCTCTATAAAAACATATTCACAGCCTGATTCAAGCATTTCCTTAAGACTGGCATGAAGTTGAACCGGATCAGGAGTAGTATGAGTGGCAGGCCTTTCCAAATCATTAATACATACATTTATGGTCGAAATGAGTCCTGTTGAATACCCCAATGAACGAGTCACGTCGAATAAAAGACTTGCTATAGTAGTTTTCCCATTCGTACCTGTGATGCCAACCAAATTAAGATTGCGAGATGGATGTCCATAAAATGCAGAAGAAATCTTGCCTAAGCCACTTTTTGAGTCATCTATTTTCAGGTAGCACACATCGGGATTAATTTTCTCAGGAAATTCCTCGCATACTATATAATTAGCACCTAAAGCGATTGCTTTTTCAATATAATTATGGCCATCCACCTGACTTCCTTTAACAGCAATAAACATATCACCTTTCTGTACTTTTCTGGAATCAAAGCAAATCTTACCATGCAAATCATTCCCATTTCCTATGGTTTGAAGGATTGTACAATCTGATAATATGTTGGTTACCTTGCTCATTATCCTTGTGCAATGCTCATTGTTAATTTAATTGTCTGACCTTTTTTTATAATCGCGC
>JAGLSB010000228.1 GCA_023135955.1 Bacteroidales bacterium
AATGGATTATAACCATATACCGGATTAGCAATGCTACTGGGTCTAATAGTTGAAGGGATTGGACCATCTATATCACAACTTATATCAGCAATTATTTTAATCTTAAAATCCTTCTCTTTCATGTCTTGCTTTGTCATAAAGAGAGGTGATCGTGGATCCCAGAAATGACAAGGGATATATATATCAGCAAGCCTTGTATAAGGAAGAAAGATAGTCTGATAAGCTTCCGGGGAATTAAAAAAATGTAATAACTCAAATTTCTGTCCATCTAATCTTTTTACGTAATTGCAAGGTTCAAGTTGAGTATATATTGGTTCAATAAATTTCTTGTTTAGAAAATCTTTAGGGCTCACCTTCTTAAAACCTGCAGTGGTAAGTGTTTCCTCCGCTCCCCTGGCAACTCTTCCTCCTCCAGTTATAACAATCTTAATCTTTTCCGGAACTACTTTATTTAATTCAAAAAATAATTCTGAACTGTCATGACATTCCCATGCAGATTTGAGATCAAAACTTTTTAATCTCTGCCCATAAGCCTTAAGACCATTATAGGCTCCAACCACTCCTGCCCATCTTCCAAAAGCAACTACCCTTATATCGTCATCAGAAGTTAAATATTCATAATCGACCAAATGAATCTTCTTTTCAATAATCGCCCTTAATAAATCCCTATTATAAGGCTGCTTTTTAGCAGTATGTGAGAAAAACAGATATGTCTTTTCAGGAATAAGCTCCGATTTCTCCACTTCCTTTACACCCATTAGTACATCACAATCGGATAAATCTTCTTTTAAAGTAATTCCTGCTTCCTTATATTCCTCATTTGAGAAAGCGCGCATCTCAGAAGGTTGAACAAAGATCTCAACATTCTCATATTTATCCAATATTTTCCTGCAATGACTGGGTGTTAGCGGAACTCTCTTATCTGGTGGTGTTTTTGTTTCCCTTACAACTCCTAATTTCATTCTAAATTGTATTTTTTTCAATCCTATGAGAATACTAAAATAAGGAAATTATTAATATTGTTGAATACATAGTAAAAAGGAAATAATGGCGGTTTTCCTTAAGATACAAATACCCCCTCCATCCCGACGTACATCGGAACCCCTAAAGATGGAGGCAAGAATTAAAAACTAAAATTGACAAAATATTGAATACTTTAAATACAGATTTCCTTAACTTGCAGCTACCCCCTCCAACCTCCCCCTGAAGGTGGAGGCAAGAATTAAAAATCAAAATTGAAAAAAAATGAATCTCAGATCAAAAATTATTGTTATTAGTCTTTTCGCTATTGCTATGGGGTTTCTGGAAACAGCAGTAGTAATTTATATGAGGGAGTTGCTTTATCCTGAAGGTTTTGCTTTTCCTCTGGTACCCATTCCAACAAATCTTGCATTAACAGAGATTCTTAGAGAAGCTGCAACTCTTATTATGTTGCTAACGATAGCAATTATTGCCGGGAAAAGTTTCAGTGAGAGATTTGCCTGGTTTATATACACTTTTGCCATCTGGGATATTTTCTATTATATATTTTTGAAAATTATGATATTATGGCCGGAATCTTTGATGACCTGGGACATTCTGTTTCTGATTCCTACTACCTGGACAGGACCTGTTATTAGTCCGGTAATCGTTTCTTTCACTATGATTCTTCTTGCATTTATTATTATATTATACGCTGATCAAGGTCATAAAACAAGACTAAACGGTAAAGAATGGGCAGGCTTAATTATTGGGTCAATAATATTAATTTTCGGATTCATCCTTGATTATTCTCAATACATGCTTTCTCATTTTAATCTTTTTGAGATGTTAAATATGGGTAATAAGGATGTGATGGAAATCGCGTTCAAATATATACCTGTCCGGTTTCCCTGGGGGATTTTTATTTTGGGGGAAGGAGTTATTTTGGGGACCATTGGGGGTTTTTGGCGGAGATTGGGGATGGACGTTGAGAGGGTGAATTAATACTTTGGACGATGCCCAAAGGTCTGATATGTCAGGCTTTCAGCCTGAGGAGGTGGAAGAAAATATTCATGAAAATTCGTGGCGTTCAGCCATAGAGTTCTAAAATATTATGATTTGAGTTCTATGAATATTCTGCCGACTTTCTTAGTACGAATCAATGAACTCTATTTCAAATCAATACTGATGAAGGCCCATAGAAACAAATTCCAGCACTTCCGGTAACGATTCCCTCCAGTAGGTCCAATTGTGAGCACCATTGCGAATTCTGAATTCATGATTTATTTCTCTTTTACGCATGGCAATATGGGCAAGACTATTTCCTTCGAATAAAAAGTCATCATCTCCGCAATCGATATACCATCTCACTGCATTTTTTTGTTTTTCGGGGAGAACTTTTATTAACTCCAGTACATTCTGCCTTTCAAAATAAGACAGAACCTGTTCATCAGTGTAGTTCTTCTCGCTCCTTTGAATTTACCTCTTTACCCTTGCATTACCTTGCCAGATACTCCATACCTGATCTTCGTCTGCTGGCTGACCATAGTCTGATAATAAGGTTGCTGCTAATGCTCCGGTGGCCCATCCAAACTGAATCCATTTTTCAGCATCCCATCCTTTAAGAATGGCATACAACATACCACCTACAAATCCATCACCGCCACCAATTCTATCATGCACATATATTTCTCTGGGTTCTACAACATGCCAGTTTCCCGATTCAGAAATGATCCCTCCCCACATATGTTCGTTTGCACTTACTACTTCGCGTAAAGTAGTCGCAAAAACAGCTGTATCAGGAAAAACTTCTCTTGCATTATTAATCATAGTCTTAAAACCATCAATTTTGGCAGAAATGTCTTTTCCACCAGCTTCCGGCCCTTCAATTCCAAGACAGAGTTGGAAATCTTCTTCGTTTCCAATCAGGATATCTGATACTGAAGCAATTTCAGTAAATATTTCATGAAGTTCTTTTTCCCTTCCTGCCCAGAAAGATGCTCTGTGATTCAAATCAAAAGAAATTCGGGTTCCATGTTTTTTTGCAGCTCTTGCAAGCTCAAGGCAGAATGTTCCTGTATCTGGAGATAAAGCAGCAATCAGTCCTGAAAGATGCATTATCTGAACACCTTCTTCACCAAAGATCCTGTCAAGATCAAAATCTTTTACATTTAAAGTTCGGCCAACTTCACCTGCCCTGTCATTCTGAACTCTAGGTCCTCTTGATCCGTATCCGCTATCAGCAATATTTATCTGATGACGGAAGCCCCAAGGATCTCCCTGTTCAACTTCCTTACCTTCATAATCCATATGACGACTGGCAAGATTATCTTTTATGAGTCTGGCAATCGGACTATCTTTCACAAAAGTTGTAAGTACTTTAACAGGTAGACCAAGATAGGATGAGACACTGGCAACATTTGTTTCTGCACTGGTTGCCTGCATTGTGAAATCTGTTGAACAATGCACTGGTTGTCCATCTTTAGGAGTAATCCTGATTCCCATGCTTGTAGCGGTAATTAAAGCATACTTACTGTCTTTACGAAGTTCTATTTTTGACATTTGATAAATTATTTAGTGGATTTTAAGAGTGCAAAAATAGTAGAAACTGTGTTATAAAACAAGAAGGATGTAAGTAAAGAAATGGTTGAATGGTTGAGTGGTTGAATGGTTGAATGGTTGA